>CALFWR010000013.1 GCA_937928555.1 uncultured Pirellulaceae bacterium | reverse complement strand
TGATCGGTTACTCTGATGCGATGAAACGATCGCTATGGCTTTCACCTACCGAACGATTCACATTTCTTGTTGAAATTCAGTTTTTCCCTTGCTCCTGTTGGCCAGACTAGAATCAACGCCCGTCGTCGTGAATAATCCGGGATCAAAGACCTATTCGATCCAACCGCCGCCCATGACCCGGTCCCCGTCATAGCACACCACCGCCTGCCCGGGCGCGACCCCTTTTTGCGGGTCATCAAAAGTCACCTCCAGGCGGTCGCCATCGAGCACCTTTGCCGTCGCCGGCCAGGCTGAACTGTTGTAGCGAATTTGAGCCAAACACGAAAAGGATCCCGCCGGCGGTTCGACCAGCCAGTTCGTATCCGCCGCAGAAAGCTCACGCCGCCCCAAAGCTTCCACCGGCCCAATGACCACCTGCTTTTCGGGGGCACGAATCTGGACCACAAAATAGGGCTCGCCCATCGCCACACCCAGCCCGCGCCGCTGGCCCACGGTAAAGCCCTCGATGCCCGGATGGGTGCCCACAACTTTGCCTTCGGTCGTCACGATGTCACCGGCAGTCGGTTCCGAATCTGCCCCGCGCCGACTGCGAACAAACTCGTCGTGCTTCCCGGAAGTCACAAAACAGATTTCCTGCGAGTCCTTCTTTTCGGCGACGTTCAGCCCAAGGCTTCCGGCGATTTCGCGGATTGCCGGCTTTTGGTATCCGCCAACAGGCAACAGCATCCGCTGAAGGTACTCGCGCCGAATCCCGAACAGCACATAGCTCTGATCCTTGGACGCATCCACGCCGCGCGTGAGCTTTGGCCCGTCATCACCCAAAGCCAACTGCGCGTAATGTCCTGTCGCCAAAAACTCAGCGCCCACACTGTTGGCGTAATCGAAAAGCTTTCCGAACTTGATCCGGTTGTTGCACATCACACAGGGGTTCGGCGTGCGCCCCACCGAATACTCTTCGACAAAGTAATCGATGATGCCGCGAAACTCGGCCTGCAGATTGAGCGCATAAAACGGAATGCCCAATCGTTCGGCAACCCGCCGGCCGTCCTCGGCATCCGATGCACTGCAGCAACCCTGCTTGTGGTCGGCTCGCTGGTTCACAATCGGCAGCAGCGGCGACGAAGCAGGCTGGCCTTCGATCGCACAGGCCTCCACCGCCTCTTCGCCATGGCGCATAAAGACCCCGATCACCTCGTGGCCCTGCTCGATGAGCAAATGAGCTGCGACGCTTGAATCGACCCCCCCCGACATAGCCAGCACCACACGTGCCATCGAAACCCCTTAATTCAACCTAACGTTTTCAATTCTTCTGGTAGCGAGCCCCGCCCGCATCACGCACAAGGTACTCGCCCGGACAATCAGCCAGACAATCGCCATAACTCGCGTTTGCCATATTGTACCCCACGAGTATCATTCCGCCTCCGGCCTGACTTCTGGTACACCTAAATGGCAACCCGCTCCGACATCCGAAACATCGTCATCATCGCCCACGTCGACCACGGCAAGACCACCCTGGTCGACTGCCTGCTGCGACATAGCGGCCAATTCCGCGACGCCCAACTGCAAGGAGAGCGAATTCTTGATTCAGGTGACCTGGAAAAAGAACGCGGGATCACAATTCTGGCGAAAAACATTTCGCTACCCTACAAAGGCACCCGCATCAACATTATCGACACGCCGGGCCACGCGGACTTTGGCGGCGAAGTCGAACGCGTCCTGAAGATGGCAGACGGAGCCCTGTTGCTGGTCGATGCCGCCGAAGGCCCCATGCCGCAGACCCGTTTCGTGCTGGGCAAAGCCCTCGAAGTCGGCCTCAAACCCATTGTCGTCGTCAACAAAGTCGACCGGCCCGACGCCCGCACCGCCGAAGTCGTCGACGAAGCCATGGAGCTGATCCTCGAGATGGGCGGCGAAGAGTATCTGGACAATTTCAATTTTATCTTTGCCTCTGCCAAAGAAGGCTTCGCCACTCACGACATCGAAACCTTCGACGGCGACATGACGCCGCTGCTGGATTTGGTGCTGGAGAAAGTCCCACCACCGGAAGTCGAACCCGGCCCGCTGCAGATGCTCGTCACGACCATGGACTGGTCCGAATTCGTCGGCCGCATCGCCGTTGGCCGCATCCGCCGTGGCTCGGTCAAGAAAGGCCAATCAGTCTCCATCGTTCAGGCACAAGACAAAGTCATCCGCGGCAAAGTCAGCGCGGTAAACATCTTCGACAAACTCGGACGGCAGGAAGTCGAATCCGCCGAAGCCGGTGACGTCGTCGCCCTGGTCGGTCTGGAGACAATCGAAATTGGAGATACCATCTGCGATGTCGATACCGTCGAAGCCATGCCGCGGATCGAAGTCGACGAACCGACGCTCGAGATGGTGTTCACGATCAACAGCTCGCCACTGGCCGGCAAGGAAGGCAAGTACGTCACCAGCCGTCAGCTTCGCGAGCGACTGACCAAGGAACTTGATCGCAACGTGGCTCTCAAAGTCCGACAGTTGGAATCGGGAGATTCTTTTGCGGTGGCCGGACGCGGAATCCTTCACCTGGCGGTGCTGATTGAAACCATGCGACGCGAAGGATTTGAACTTTCGGTCGGCAAGCCACAGGTTGTTTACAAAAAAATCGACGGCAACAAGTGCGAGCCCTTTGAAACGCTTGTCGTGGAAGTACCCACCGACAAATTTGGCCCCGTCATGGAACTGGTCGGCAACCGCCGCGGTGAACTTGAAGAGATGACCCCTCGCGGCGAGTTTACGTTAGCCCGATTTGTGATTCCATCTCGCGGCTTGATCGGGATGCGAACCAAATTGCTCAACGCCACCCAGGGCACCGCGATCATCAATCATCGCTTTTTGGAATTCCGCCCCGTCGAAGGCGAAATCCCGACCCGCTCCAATGGTGCCGCGATTTCCATGGCCAGCGGAAAAGCGGTCGGATTTGCCCTGTTCAACCTTCAGGAACGATTCGAAATGTTCGTCCACCCGGGCGACCAAGTTTACGAAGGCATGGTCGTGGGCGAAAACTCGCGTGCCAACGACCTTGCCGTGAACCCTTGCAAGGAAAAGCAGCTTACCAACATCCGCGCCGCCGGCAGCGACGACAACATCATGCTCCGTCCACCCCGCCAGTTCAGCCTCGAAGCCGCCCTTGAGTACGTCGAAGAAGACGAACTGGTCGAAATCACCCCCTCCAAAATCCGCATCCGCAAGTGGCTGCTCAAGGAAGCCGATCGCCGCCGCAAAGCCCGCCACGCGGTCGCAAAGTAGTAGGCACACTCCGTGTGCCGTCGCGCCAGCATCATGGCTGTGGCTTCCAGCGGCAACCAAAGTAGTAGGCACACGCCGTGTGCCGTCGCGCCAGCATCATGGCTGTGGCTTCCACCCGCAACCAAAGTAGTAGGCACACGCCGTGTGCCGTCCACCAAACCGCAGGCCATGGCTTCCAGCGGCAACCACGTCCATACTGACACTTGGCTTGGCTGGATTCCCGCGTTACAACAATCTTTCGCTTTAGCCAATCGCGGAACGCCAACCCCAACTCTCAATCCATCCAATGATTGCGGCTGGAAGCCACAACCACGTCCATGTCCGACACACCCAAAATCGAAATCAACCTTTACACCGACGGCGGCTGCAGCGGCAACCCGGGTCCTGGCGGTTGGGCCTGCATCCTTCGCCACCTTCCCAGCGGCAAGGAAATGGAAATGTCAGGTTCTCTGGCCAACACCACTAACAACCAGATGGAGCTGCTGGCAGTCATCGAAGGCCTGGCTTCCCTCAAGCGTCCCTGCGTCGTGGAACTTTTCACCGATTCAACCTACGTCGGCAAAGGCATGACCGAGTGGATGCAGAAGTGGAAGAAAAACGGCTGGAAACGAAAAGAGAAAAGCAAACTGGTACCGGTCAAGAATCAGGAGTACTGGATTCGCCTTGACGAGCAGCTTGAGCGCCACAAGGTGAAGTACACCAAAGTCAAAGGCCACAGCGGCCATCCGGAAAACGACCGCGTCGACGAGTTGGCCGTCGCCGCGTACCAGAAGTATCTGTAAGCCAAAGTAGTAGGCACACTCCGTGTGCCGTCCACCAAACCGCAAGTTGTGGCTTTCGACCACAACCAGTCACTCCCATTGGTAACCGTCAGCCCTCTACAAAACTCATCCCGGATTATTCACGAGGCGTGGGCGTCAGAATCAGTTCCGACGGTGATCGGTTACTCTGATGCAATGAAACGATCGCTGTGGCTTTCACCCACCGAATGATTTACATTTCTTATTGAAATTCAGTTTTTCCCTTGCTCCTGTTGGCCAGACGTAGAATCAACGGCCGTCGTCGTGAATAATCCGGGCTCATGGCAAAACAGGCCGCATCACTACCGTCAGCACGTGCACCTTCGATTCCGTTTGCACTTCGTTCCCTTGTCTGCATCATCGCATCGGTTGCGAATTGATGATTTGCTTTAATTGCAGACCGACCGCGACATTTTGCCCTGTTGGCGGAACGGGAGAATTGCGGGTTGCCTGGAAACTACTCTTGATGGGCTCAGCTTATGAAAATTGTCATCCCCGGCGGTAGCGGACAGGTCGGACAAATCCTTGCACGATCCTTTCGCGCCAGCGGCGACGAAGTCATCATCTTCAGCCGTGGTGCCGAAGATCCTTCTCATCGCTGGGATGGTAAAACGATTGGATCCTGGACCACACACATCGACGACTGCGATGTCGTCATCAACCTCGCAGGTCGCAGCGTCAACTGCCGCTACAGTGAAAAGAACCTCCGTCAGATGATGGACTCCCGCGTCGATTCCACCCGGGTCATCGGACAGGCGATTGCGAATTCGTCATCACCGCCGGGAGTCTGGTTGCAGATGAGCACCGCCACGATTTACGCGCATCGCTTTGACGCTGCCAACGACGAAGCCACCGGAATCATCGGCGGCAACGAACCGGATGCTCCGGATTACTGGGCTCGCAGTATCGACATCGCCAAAGCCTGGGAACGGGAACTCGAACAAGCGACAACGCCCGCGACCCGAACAGTTGCCCTCAGGACAGCGATGGTCATGTCGCCGGACCCCGACGGCGTCTTCGATGTGCTTTGCGGGCTGACACGAAAATGGCTTGGCGGAAAAATCGCATCCGGAAAGCAATACGTTTCCTGGATACACGAACATGATTTCGTTTCCGCGATCCGTTTCCTGATCGACAACGACACGATGCAAGGAGCCGTCAACCTTGCCGCCCCCAATCCGTTGCCTCAGGCCGAATTCCAGGCCGGGCTGCGTAACGCTTTGGGAGTTTCAGTTGGCTTGCCGGCAACGAAGTGGATGGCGGAAGTCGGTGCCGTTTTGATGAAAACTGACACCGAATTGATCCTCAAAAGCCGCCGCGTCGTCCCGGAAAGACTGGTCGAATCGGGCTTTGAATTTCAATTTTCACAATGGAAAGACGCGGCAATCGAACTGGTCACACGGCAGCGCGCGGCTCAGGTTCGGTAGTTCCGGCCGACGGCACATGCTTTGCACAGCATTTGCTATAATTAGCCGGGTATCACTATCTCTTTTTGCCGCCACCGTGAAACTGCACTTTCTGGGAACAACCGGATATCACCCCAACGAGTCACGGCAGACCGCCTGCCTGATGATTCCCGAAGTGGGGGTAATCTTTGACGCCGGCACCGGCATATTTCGCGCCCGGGATCTGATCTGCACCCCCACCCTGGATATTTTTCTTTCGCACACGCACCTGGATCATTCCATCGGGTTGACGTTCTTGTACGACATCCTGTTTGGCAAAGAAGACGTCAAGTCCGTTACCGTCCATGTGGCCGCAGAGAAAATCGATTCCATCCGCGAGCATCTTTACGCCAAAGACCTGTTCCCCGTGGGGCCGAACTTCGAATTCAATCCGCTCTCTGAAGGCCACGACGTCAAACTTGCTGACGGCAGCGTCGTGACCCATCATCCGCTAGTCCACCCGGGAGGAAGCACCGGCTTTCGCCTGGAACACAAAACCGGATCGCTGGCTTACATCACCGACACCACCGCAACGGCCGACGCTCCCTACATCGATTTCATCCGCGATGTCGATCTGCTGGTGCACGAGTGTTACTTTCCCGATGGCTGGGAAGACAGAGCCGCCTTGACGGGCCACAGCTGCCTGACTCCCGTCGCCCAGGTCGCTGCTGCTTCGGGCGCCAAAGCCACATGGCTGGTGCACATCAACCCGCTCGACGCATCCGATCAGCCTTTCGATCTGGAATCCGTTGGTAGCATTTGCGACAGGTTACAGGTCGCATCCGATCGCCAGATTGTGGATCTTTAGCCCGGATTATTCACGAGGCGCAGGCGTGTGCCAAAACACGAATGCTTACTTGAACCGGTGGTCACAATTTAAACGCCTGTTTCACCGAAGAATCCATCAGCACAACCAGGCACCAGATTCCGATCGGAACCCCAAGGATAAAACACCCTTGAACACAGGGAACCATACTCAGCAGTGCCCCCAGCAGTGCAATCACCCAGCCGCGAACACGAATCATCTGCACACCGCCAATCACGATCAGAATTCCAACCAACCCGCCAGCTGCCGCAACCAAACCGCCATAGCCCAGCAAATTCATGACCCCACGCGCCTCTTCCTCGGTAAGATTCTCAACTTGATCGGGATCCTTCCTAAACTCTTCCATGACCACTTCTTGGGCACCAAGGTAGACCCCTGCGGTCACCAAACCGCCACCAACATTGCATACCAGGCCAACGATCCCGCTAATAACCAGCAGGATCCCCGGCACGTAGCATCGATCTTTGGCGTTACTCGATTGAACCGGCGCGCCCTCGACACCGGTTGAATAGGGGTTGTAGCTCATGGTTTCTCGATTGAATTCCTGGAATACCCGATTTGTTTGCTTTCCGCGCCGTTACTCTTTCGCCAATAATTGCCCGGCTCTTTTTAGCAGATCTTCAGCCACATCACGACATCGCCGGCTCACGTTGTTGACTTCCCAACGATCATCGGGACGGACAAACAGCTGTGAGGTCTCGATCGGATTGTCGCGATCGTAGATCAATTTCCAACTTTCATTCAGAGTAGCCACGCAGTTGCCCAGCGTCGCAACCATCAGCGGATTCTCCGGCCATTGGCCACCCAAAATCCGATGCATCGCCTGTTCGACGAAAATCATCTCTCCAGTTCGCGACCCACCCGGCGATCCACCCTGCGGGTTCAACGATGGGCAATGAAAAAAAGGCACGTGAATCGACTCGCCGTGCAAGTTCGGAATCCCAACAAGTCCATGCTCTCCCAATGGATATCCTCTGGGCGAAACGACAACTAGCTGAACATCTTCCGCCCCCGGCATCGCGGCGAGCTGCTGAAGGAACAGTTCCAGCAGGGCATCGATCACCGCCAGCTGGCCGTAAGCCGACTGCTGAAAGCCCAGCACCAGATCCGGATCAACATCGTGTTCCAAAGTCAGCTGCGGTCGGGAAACCTCGGTTGGCGGATCGGGGTCTTCTTCATCGGCAAACTGCATCCGCAACTCAAGCGGCGCATCCCACGGCCCAAACAGTCCCCGATGGTGTAACCACAAAACATCGCCGCCTTGAATGCCGTTGGCTTTTTCGACAGCATGAGCAAAAAAATCGGCAGCAGACGTTTCAGCGATCGACGCTGCGAGGGCGATGGGCTGCGCCAACTCGAGGGTTTCGATCGACTCAAAAAAGGCTGACTCGTGGGCGTGACCTGCGGCTTCACGGCTGTCGGTCATCAACGTGCGGTGGCCTTCAAAATCCTGCAGTGCACTCCACATCGTCAACCGCGATGCCTGCGGATCGGGAGAACGGGCAAAGCAAAAATCGTACAGCCGCGAAACGGAAGCCAGGCGGTTCAGGGCCGGAGTATCGACCGTCGTGTTGCCGTAGGGCCCCGGCAGGGACGCCGAAAGCCCGTCGATGGAAAGAACAATGGTGGCTTTACGGCTCATATCGTCAGGAATTGGATTCACTCGCTTACGTCAGGTGCCTGTCATGCGGTATCATCGCAAAGGATATCCTTTTCCCATCGGAACGACTACCTTGTACGACCGCGAACATCTTGTGGAACTGGTGCGAAAACACGCACTCAAGTTCGGAGACTTTACATTGGCGTCTGGCAAAAAGGCCAGCTTTTATCTGGACTGCCGCAAGTTAACGCTCGACGGCGAATCCGCCAATGTCATCGCCGGCGGCATGCTCCAGTGCATCGGCGACGACCTGCCGGATGCCGTTGGAGGCATGGCAATCGGTGCCGACCCGATCACCGCGGCGGTCATCACGGTCGCCTGGCAGCAGCAAAAGACCATCAAGGGCTTTATCGTCCGCAAACAGGCCAAAGAGCACGGCACCCAGCAGATGGTCGAAGGCCCGGTCGAAGCCGGCCAGCGAGTCGTGATGCTCGAAGACGTCGTCACCACCGGCGGCAGTTCTCTGCGTGCGATCGAACACGCCCGCAACCACGGCCTGAAAGTCGACCGCCTGATTTCGATCGTGAACCGTGGCAGCGAAACGGAAAAGATTTTTGCTGACGTGGGCGTGAAGTACCAAACGCTGCTTTCATTGGCTGATCTGGGCATCGAGTAGATCAGCGATTGTCAGTCAACGCAGCGGCGTATTGCCGGTACTTGAATTTCGATTTTTCCAGTGTCGGTACACGTTCCACACCAGAGCCGTTTTTGTGCGCAGATTTTTTCTTGCTTGCTCGAACGTGCCCGGCGGGCATAGATCCGGATACAAAGCCATCGAGCCTCTCAGTGGGACGCCGGTAATCTCAAGGCCGCCCGTTCCTGTGTCGTAGTAGATGCGCGATATGTCGACGGTGACTTTCGTTTGCTGCACAAATGCGATCAGCTGTTCATCAGTAAGCCAGCCGATCAAATCGCAGGACCCGGTGGGAGACTCGTTTGATTTCCAGGCGCCATTTCGATTTCGGTATCGGGCCGCAAGGTTCACTGTCAGGCCGATCACGATCAACAGATAGAAAAACGTGTACCCGTTGCAAACCACGTTGGCGATTCCCAATGCAGTCAGCAATATCCACCACAAGGACAGCCCGAGGATGGCAATGAACAATCGAGTCGATCGTTCGGACTTGGAGCGCGGGCGATAGATGGGCGTTGCGTTTGCCGGAAGGATCGGTTCAACGTCTTCGGTGGGCTGGACTTCGGCCGTGTTTTTCAGTCTCGAAGCAACGATGGCGGAGTCTTGCGGCCTGAGCCAGCGACGAGGCAGCAGTAACAGACAGGTCAAGCGTGACTTTTTTTGCTTGACTAGGATGGCTTTGTCGGTGATTTCGTAATTGAAAAAACCGATAGGAGCTTTGATGTGCAGGTGTTCGAACTGGAGAACGATGTGGTCTTTGGTCACGCAACCCGAAACGGGGTGCTTCCACCATTTGGCGGCCGGCGGTGGTGCGAAGCATCCGGCAGCGAGAAGCAGGACATAGCCCAAGACGCCGCTGATTCCGGCGGCCGAACTGGCCATTGGAGGCAAAAACTGAGGGACAATGATGAACCACAGCGGAGCCGCGAGAAGGCAGCAAAGACCCGTTAAGGCAAGAGTTTTCGCGGTCGAGGTTGAACGAATTCCAATGGCTTGCAAATCAGGCTGCTGGATTCGACCTGAAAAATGGATGTCCTGTTGGTCATCGTTGGGTGTTGCAGATTCGATGGCTTGAGCGACAACAATTTTCGCCGCCGGCGAAGCAAACGGATTGTCGCGTGCGGATTTCACTTTGAACCCAATGACACATGTTCAGGCGCACGGGCAGATTTCGTGGCTCACGCCGGTGAGCGGTCCCGCTGCAAGGACATTGTACCGGTTTGCGGCGGTGGCAATCGAGCTTGTTTTTTGGGCGGGGATTTGCAGTGCGCGGAAAGGAAGCGGGCTGGAAGCCCTCGCCTCGTGAATAATTCGGGTTTAGTACGCGTTCTGACGTGAGAACACGACAAAGAAGGTCTTGAAGATGATCTTCAAATCCAACCAGATCGACCAGTCGCGGATGTACTTGTGGTCGAAGTGGACCCGCTTTTCCATCTTGTCGAGCGTTTCGGTTTCGCCGCGGCAGCCGTTGACCTGAGCCAGACCCGTCATGCCAGGTTTGACTTTGTGGCGAAGCATGTAGCCTTCGATCTGCTTGCGGTAGTACTCGTTGTGAGCATTGGCGTGAGGACGGGGGCCGACAAGCGACATTTGTCCGCTGAGCACGTTGAAGATTTGCGGAAGTTCGTCCAGGGAAGACTTGCGCAAAAAACCTCCGATGGGCGTGAGCCGGTTGTCGTTCTTTTTCGCCTGAGTGACTTTATCGCCGTTCTCGCAAACGGTCATGCTGCGAAACTTCCAGACGCAGATTTGTTTTCCGTCAAGCCCGTAACGTTTTTGCCTGAAGATCACCGGACCTTTGGAAGTCAGCTTGACTGCTGCGGCGACGATCATCATTGGAATGCCGACCACCAGCAGTGCCGCCGAAGCGATCAGGATATCAACCAGTCGCTTGACCATGCCATCGACACCGAAAAGCGGGTTCTCGAAAACGCTGACCACAGGCAAGCCATGGATGTCGGTCCAACGCGAGTTCAGCATCTGGAACACGAACAGGTCGGGAACAATGTAAACCGACGCCGTCGTGTCAGCCAGTTCGCGGATGATCGAACGGATACGCTCTTCGGCACGCATCGGCAGTGTGATGAACACCACCTGGACTTCACCTGTTTTGGTGGCTTCGACCAGTGTGTTGATGTTTCCGTGTCGGTTGTCGATGTCTTCAGGAAGTTCCTGGGTTCTGGCATCGGGACGGTCATCGTAAAAGCCAAAAAAGTTCAGACGCAAATCGGGTGTTGAATCGACGTTGCGAACCAGTTGCACACCAAGGTCATTGATTCCAATGACGGCGAACTTGCGGGAATGCGTGCCTTTTCCAGCGGCATAGCGGTTGTACCAACGCAGCCAGACGCGAACCGAAAGCGAGAACGTCGACGTGACGGCAAACCACTGCGCAATCGCGGGCGCGGAAAGCTCCGTCGAGTACACGCTGAAGCGGCCCAACAGAACCAGGCAACCGATCGATAACGCCCAAGCAAAAACGGCGCATCCGATTTCACGATAAAAACCCAAGCCGTGCCAGCGACGATAAAGCCCAGCGATCTCTGCAAAGATATTGAACAGACCGATTGCGACCAGCGCGATGACGATCGTCGATTTACTGTCTAGGGAAGGTACAAATTTGACCAGGATCCACAGCCCAAGCACGATCGAGAGGGCATCGGTTAGCTTTAGCAGGAGGGATGGGGAGACCGCAGATTGCCGAACGATCTGATTTTGTTTGTCCGAATTCATAGCGCATAAAGGGAGGGGGTCGTGTGTTTTTCAACACAGGAACCTAGGTCGCTGTTAAAGCGGAAGTCGCGATTTGCGGATGTAATTCAGAGCGGATTGCCAACAGAAACCGGATTTGCGGGTTGTAGGGGCGGCGAGGCATTGGTCCGCATTGAGAGCCCCATGGCGTGTGACAGGCGCGTGCGACGGGCCTTTGGGCGTTACTTCTTCGAGGATCAAGCGTCGAAAAATGATGCTTGGCCTGAAGATCGCAGTCGTCGTTGTGCGGAATGATTGCCGATGAAGGCAACGGCCTCGTTGTTGCCCACACGACTTCAGCCCGGACTATTGATCCCCGATTATTGATCCCGGATTATTCACGAGGCGTGGGCGTAACTTTCAGTTCTTTCAGTTTAGCCAATAAACATCGCACCGGTTGGGAAAGAGTCTCTGGCCTGGACTTCGTCAACGAGGTGAACCGAAATCTGGGCGACAATCCAGCTTTGACCTTCGTGTCAGCGAGGTTCAACGCAAGTCAACGCCCGTCGTCGTGAATCATTCCGGTTCAGTTGTCGCTGACTTTGAGGTGCTGGTGCAGAAAGTTCGCACGTTCGACGTTGCGTTCGTCGGTCGACAGCGGAGCTTGGCGGATCTTTTGCAGGTGGGCGGGCTGAGTCTGGATGAACAGCTCGTTGATTTTTGGAATCTGCAAGTCGCCGATCAGTCCCAGATTGATTCCCATGCGAACACGGGACAGCAGGTACATGGTTTCTTCGCTGCTGATCCGACGCGCTGTTTGCAGCATGCCGTAGGCGCGGCTGACCTGGTCAAACAATTCGTTCTGGTCTTCTTCGATCAGGAACTTGCGGGCCTTGCGTTCGTAATCGATCACAACCGGCACGACTTCGCCAACCTGATTGATGAGATCCTTTTCCGATTTGCCCAGCGTGATCTGATTGCTGATTTGATAAAAGTCACCCATCGCCTGGGTGCCTTCGCCGTACAGACCGCGGACGGCCAGGTTGATTTTCTGTAGCGAACGGAAGACGCGTTCGATCTGATTGGTGATCACCAGGGCGGGCAGATGGACCAGCACACTGACTCGCATCCCGGTGCCGACGTTGGTGGGACAGGCGGTAAGGTAACCCATTTTTTCGTGAAAAGCGTACGTGAGCTGGCTTTCGATGCGATCGTCCAGGTCGTTGATGTGGTCCCAGGCCCCGTCCAGGTCAAAGCCGCTTTTCATGACCTGGATTCTGAGATGATCTTCTTCGTTGACCATCAGGCTGCATTGTTCTTCGCCGTCGATGGCGACCGCACGGGCACCGTCGGAGTTGGCGTGCTCGCGGCTGATGAGTTGTCTTTCGACCAGGAACTGGCGGTCGAGGTTTGCCAGCGTGGCGACGTCGATGAAGGTCAGGTCTTTGAGAATTTCGTCTTTGGAGAGCCTTTCGCGAACGGTCGAATCGATGTTGGCGCGATCGATGTCGTTGCAGCGGCGTATGAAAGGAAAGTCAGCCAGGTTTCTGGCCAGCCGAATTCGACTGCTCATGACAATGTCGCTTTGCGGGCCGACTCCGCGGAGCCATTCGCCACTGCGAGAAGCGAGATCGTCAATGTGCATGTTAGCTCCGTGCATCGTGTTGTCGTTCAGGGATAGGTGTCGAAAGAAGGCGAAGGGAATGAAGAGTCGCAGGGAAGCAAGATCAGGAAGGCTCGTTTGGCGATTGCCTGCGATGGCCTTCGATAGCGCGAATCTGGTCACGGATACTTTGGGCTTTCTCGTAGTCTTCCCGGGAGACGGCTTGCTTCATTTCACTTCGTAGTCGAATCAGTTCGGTTTGCGACTGGGCGTCGTAAGCACCGCGAACCGGATGCTTGCCCGTATGCTCGTTCGAACCGTGAACACTTACCAGCAGGGGTTCGAGCTCGTCGCCAAAAAAGACATAGTCATGGGGGCAACCGAGCCTCCCGGCTTGACGAAACTCGTAAAAGGAAATTCCGCAGATTGGACACTCACGGGCGTCGAGCGTCTGTAGATCCTCTGCGGTTTGCTCAAGTTTGAGCTGTTGGGAAAGAACTCCGGTAATTTCCGGAGCTTCGATGCTTTCTGTTTCCGGCTGCAAGTAGTGTTTTGCACAGTCGGAACACAGGTGAAGGGCCAACACGCCATCGCCGGTCAGGTCGGTGATGTGAAAGGTGGCCGATTTATTGCACTTCTGGCACTTCATGGGTCGGGCTTTGCCTCAATGGGAGCGGGACGATGATTGCTCCGCCCCGGGTCCCGATTTTATCGCCGCCCGGACGGCGATACAAGATTGCGACCCGGATGCTTTCACCGGGCCAACATGAAAGCACAAAATCTGGTTTGTGTTACGATAGCCAAAAAAGAAAGTTCGTATTCCGTTCTGCATCGCATGAGCCACCATCTTCCTGAATTTTCGCGGTTTGCCGAATTGGCTGCCGATCATAATGCCGTGCCGGTCTACCGGCGACTGTTAAGCGATTCGCTAACCCCGGTTTCTGCCTTTCAAAGAATTGATGACGGCGGGACAGCTTGTTTATTTGAAAGCGTCATCGGGGGCGAAAAAGTTGGCCGCTACAGTATTTTGGCAGCAAAGCCCCATTTTGAGATTTCGGCAAAAGCCAACCGGGTGACCGTTGTTCGCGACGGGAAGTCCGATGATTTTGATGCGGAAAATCCGCTGGAAGAAATTCGCAAGGAAATCAGCAAGGTCAAAGTTGCCCAACTTGAAGGCATGCCGCCATTCGCTGGCGGTGCAATCGGCTATGCGGGCTACGACGTGGTCCGCTACGTGGAGGATTTGCCCAATGCCCCGCAGGACGATCGGGATCTGGATGATCTTTCGTTTGCGTTTTACGATTCGATGGTGATCTTTGATCACATCACAAAAACCGTTTTCGTGATGGCCCTGGCGTGGATCGACGAAGCCGAAACGGCCCAGGCTGCTTTTGATGCTGCCTGCGGGCGGCTTGATTTGCTGGTCGAACAACTGCAAAACGAATCCCAAAAAACGTTGCCTTGTATTGACGTGGCTTCAGTGACGGGCGATCCGCCAGAGTTCGAATCGAACTTTACGCGGGAAGCGTTCGCCAAAGCCGTCAACGAGTGCATCGAGTACATCTACGCCGGCGATATCTTTCAGGTGGTGCTCAGCCAGAGGCTCTCGCTGCCGATTCAGTGCCAGCCGCTGGAGATTTATCGCAGCCTGAGGGTGCTTAACCCCAGCCCCTTCATGTTCTTTTTGCGCAGCAAGACCTGCACCCTGGTGGGAAGTTCACCGGAAATCATGTGTCGCGTTGTCGATGGCGAGATCACGGTGCGTCCGCTGGCGGGAACGCGAAAGCGCGGTGCGACGCCCGAAGAAGACAAGCGTCTGGAAGAAGAATTGCTGGCCGACGAAAAAGAACGGGCCGAGCATGTGATGCTCGTTGACTTGGGCCGCAACGATGTCGGCCGGGTGGCGAAGTACGGTTCGATTGAGCTTCCCGATGTGATGGTGGTGGAACGTTACAGTCATGTGATGCACATTTCGTCGACGGTGATCGGGCAGTTGAACGAGCAATCGGATGCCTTTGACGGGTTGATGGCGAGTTTGCCTGCGGGCACGGTGTCGGGGGCTCCCAAGGTTCGGGCGATGGAGATCATCGACCAGTTCGAACCGCATCGACGCGGGCCTTACGCGGGCGCGGTGGGCTATGTGGATTACTCGGGCAACATGGACACGTGTATCGCGCTGCGAACGATGGTGATCAAGGACAATGTGGCTTACGTGCAGGCCGGCGCCGGGATCGTGGCCGACAGTGATCCCGATGCCGAGTACGAAGAGACGATGAACAAGGCCCGGGGTTTGTTGCGCGCGATTCAGGCAGCGCATCAGCGGGTCGCCAACCAAGCAGCCAATGCAAAGTAGCGTCGCTGGACAGTCGTAGCGACCTCGTCACTCCATCGCTGCCGCATCGCGACACAACCACGAAAATATCCCAAATTCTCTCTAATACTTTCGTCCTTCGTGCGTCTTACTTCCCACAGACGCGTACTACACGGAACTTCAGATGGAAGACGATCAGGCTGATGCGTGGGTCAGTGCTGCCATGGCGCAGTATGAAGATCGACTTCTGCGCTATGCCTGTCACTTTGTTCACGACCTGGAACTGGCTCGCGATATCGTTCAGGACACGTTTCTGAAACTGTGCCGTGAGCTCGATCCCGAGGTCCGTTCAAGGTTGGGGCCGTGGCTGTTTGCCGTTTGTCGCAATCGGGCGATTGACGTTTGTCGCAAGGAGAATCGAATGAAAGTGGCTCCAGAGTACCAGTTGGAAACAGAGGGAACAGCAAGTTCCGATTCCTCCAACCCTCTCGTGGCGGTGGAAAAGACCGAAGCGGCGGCTCAGGTGATGCAGTGCGTTTCCGGTTTGCCAGACCGGCAGCAGGAGATCATTCGTTTGAAGTTCCACGGTGGTCTGACGTATCGCGAGATCGGCGAAGTGATGGGGCTTTCGGTTTCCAACGTCGGTGTGATTTTGCATACCGCGATCGGACAATTGCGAAAGCAGATGGGAGGTGAAGTGTGAACAGTGTGAACAGCGTGAAGTTGTTCAGGCTCCCCCATTACCTCTCCCGCAAGGGGAGAGGGGAGCGAGTATGTCTTGAGGCATTTGGAGCATAGAAATGATTGACAAGAACGATCCAAAATTAACCGCATTTGTACTGGATGAGCTTTCGGCAGAAGAACGCGCCCAGGTCCAGGCAGCGATCGATGCATCGGATGAGCTTGCCGCAGAAGTGGAAGCGATCCGCGCAGCGAAGAGCATGCTTGAGGATGTGTTTGCCGCTGAAGCAGGGCTAAGTTTGAGCGATGAGCAAAAGGCCGTGGTTGAGTCGGCCAGTGAGGCGGGCCATGTCAACAAGCAGAGCGAGACCATGGTGCCCGGGAAGGCGTCGCGTCGCCGCTGGGTTTCGCTTGCCGTAGCCGCGGGGCTTGCTGCGGTGTTGATCGGCGGAGCGATCTACCAGGCAACAGTGCACAATGAAGAGGGTATTGCTGTCGCACAAGTCAAATTGAGCCCTGAAGAAACTCGTGAACTCGCAAGGAATGAGGAGTACACGGCGTTACCTCTTCGTTCAAGCGAATCGGGAGAAAATCAATTGGCGGCCAATGAAAGCGAGGGGATTTCGCAAGCGGACTTCGGCGAATTGATCGATTTGATACAGACCACTGTTGGTGACGAAATTGAACCATTTCCTCCCGAACTAAAGTTAGTGATCACGCAAAGCCAATCTGTTACCGATGAACTGCGCGACTCATCCTGGTTGGACAGTGGCTTGCCTATGCAGGCAGACGGCCGTGTCGAAGACAGTCGTTCCATGACGGGCAAAGATGGATTGTTCGATCAAGTGCAAGGAGGAGCAACCGTTGCCGGAATGGGAATGGGGATGGGTATGGGGATGGGCGGAAAGAGTATGGGCATGGGTGGTATGGGAGGCCAAGACGTCGGTGGCTTACTCGGTGGCGGAAAGGGCGAGAACGGACGTGGCCGGGGCTATGGCTACCAAGGCCGCTATGCAACTCCCGGGCTCCTGCCAAGCACCGGTGGCGTAGAGCTCACATTGTCAGAGACGATCGCCTCGCACGATCGAAGAACACAAGACTTGAGCGTTCCTGACGCTGAAGAGTGGAATGCCAACAAGTCGCGTCGCGAAAAGTTCACCGGCATTCGGCTTGCCCAACAGAACGGTGTTGAGGACAGGGGTAGCGAGAATGGAGTGGCGGATCTACCAGGCGATGGCCAGAACATGTCCCGCCTACAGCGGCGACTTCTTGAGTTGCAAGCGAGTAAGGATTCGTTGCGAACGCGACTTGGCCCCGGTCACCCGGAGGCGGGCCGTGTGGGATCAAGAATTCGCTTCAGGCAAGAACAAATTGCCGAAGCGAGCAAATCAACAGCTGACGACAAGGACAGCGAAGAACTTCGCAAGGCCCTCGAGACAAGACACCAAAAGCTGACCAAACTTGTCGAAGCCGCCAACGCCCTGCAAAAGCTGGAAAACAAGCTGGGCAAGGGGCACCCCGATTTCATCGCAGCACTCGCGAAACTCGACGCGATGGCCAAAGAAGCCGGGCTTGGCAAAAAGGCTGCCGACCCAAAGCCTGCCGCAAAAGACGAACCCAAATCCAAACCCAAGCCCAAATCGTGGAAGCGGGTCAAAGCGATCCCCAACACGACGCGGCTGATGGTCGGCGACAAGCAAGAACTGGACCTGGGCGGAATGCAAGTCAACGTCCGGGTCGATGGCTTCCGGGCGAGAGTTCTGATCGATTACTTCTACTACAACGATCGCGATCGCCAACTGGAAGGAAACTTCAAACTGCGACTGCCGGACGATTCCTCGCTGTACTACTTTGCCTTTGGCGAAAGCGCCTACGACCTCTCCCCCGAAGGACGTCTGGCCAAAGAAGAATTTGCAAACGGCAAAGTCCAGTTCGTCTCCTTGGGTCCGCGGCAGATCGCCAACGATCGCAAACACAAATGGACCGGCGTCAAAGAATCCCGCATGGTACCCCGCGAAAAAGCGGCTCACGCGTATCGCGAAACAGTAAGACGCCGCGTCGATCCGGCGCTGGTCGAATGGTCCGGTGCCGGCGTGTTCAACGCGAGGATCTTTCCCCTGGCTCCCAAAAAACTGCACCGCATCGTTGTCGGTTATGATACCCAACTGGTGCAAACCGAAAACGGGTTGGCCTATGAGCTGGCGTTGCCCGAGCGAACCGGCGACTGCAAGGTGGAGCTGAACGTACGCCAGTTCGAAGGCATGAAGTGCAACGTCACCACCGCGCCGCGGGAAAAAGACGCCAGCACGGCCAGCGGCATCGAAGCCGACCGCTGGAAGCAGTTCGAGTTTGACGACGAAACACTCCCCGGGGGTTCGAGCATTCGGCTTACTCTCGAAGGTGCCGCAAGGGCCTTGCTGCAAGCCAGCGATGAAGAAGGAGACTTCTGGGCGACCCGTGTTTTGCCACAGCTCGAATCCGAATCCGTCAGCGGCAGCTCCAAAGCCGTGTTCCTGGTCGATACTTCATTGAGCAGTTCGCCGGAGAAGTTCAACGTCTGGCTGAAGTTGCTGGAGCAAACGTTGACCAACAATCGCGATTCGATCGAACAGTTCGCGGTCGTGTTCTTCGATGTCGACAGTCACTTTTGGAAAGAGCAGTGGATGCCGAACACGGCCGAGAACGTAGCGAGTTTGAAACAGACAACCGAATCGTTGGCGTTGGAAGGAGCCACGAACCTTTATCGTGCGATTGAAACGGTAGCCTCTGCCAAGTGGATCAGCGAAGGCAACGGCGAGGCCGGGGCCGATGTATTTTTGCTCAGCGATGGGGCCGCGACCTGGGGCGAAACGAATTTGCGGTTGATCGACCGGATGCTGCAAAAGCCATCGCTGGGCAGCTTGTTCGCGTATCAGACGGGTTTGAGCGGGACGTCCGTGCGATCGCTCAGGTTTCTTGCCGGGCAAAGCGGCGGGGCGGTGTTCAGCGTGGCCAGCGACGACGAAATCGCGAACGCCTCGACGGCTCATCGGCAGCGACCGTGGTTGCTCAAGTCCATCAGCGGCGAAGGTGCCAGCGATGTTTTGACCGCGGGCCGGGTCCAGTGGGTCTATCCGGGGCAGGCGATTACCGTTGTCGGTCGCGGCAAGCCAACCGGGCCGCTGACCCTCGAGTTCGAACAGGGCGGGCAGACGAAAGCGGTTCGCTTTGAGCCCACGGTGATCGAATCGGATTTGGCGTCGCGGATGTACGGGCACGTATCGGTCGGCCAACTGGAAAGCCTGGGCAGTGAAGTCTTCGACGTGTCGACCGCGTACGCCCGGCACTTCCGCATCACCGGGCGAACCTGTTCGCTGCTGATGCTTGACAGCGAAGAGGACTACCAGCGATTCAAGATCAAGCCTGAAGAAGACCTGTTCGTTGTCAAATCAAAGGCCGCCAACGAGATCGTCGAAGGCGTGCTGGAAAAGTCCGCCGCAAAACTGGCCGATCCCAAAGCCCGCTTGCTTGCCCGCCTGGCTCGCCTGGAGTCGATGCCGGGCATGCAGTTCAAGACACCGACGGCTCTCAAGCTGGCGATCGAAGGCATGAACATCGATGCCGTGTCGGCGCCTCTGGGCTGTAAGCGAACCACCGGCGAGGGAATGTCCAAAGAGTACTTTGCCGCGATTGCCGGCCAGAACATCGACTATCAAGCCATCGAACGGGAAGCCAAAAACCGCGGTGGCAGTGCGGCGGAGGCAATCAAAGTCTGGAGCAATTTGGTCGAACGAAATCCTGGCAACATCGAAATCGCTCGCGACGTCGCGTTCACGGCGATGAAGCTGAATCGTCCCGCCGAGGCTTACTACCTGCTGGACCGTGTGGCCCGCATGCGTCCGTTCCAGGGCAGCATCTATCCGGCGATGGCGCAGTGTTTGGTCGATTGCGGCCAGGCGGATCTGGCGATGGTTCACTACGAAGTGGCGATGAACGGGACCTTTGGCCGTCAAGGCAGCAAGTTCCGTCAGATCGTGGCGGCGGAGTATTCGTATCTGCTGCGACAGGTCGCCCGCGGCAAGCTGGAATCGGGAGCGAAGGACTTCGCCGAAGCACGGCTTGCGTCGCTGGGCAAGGAGCTTCCTTTCGGCACCGCCGATGTGGTGATCACGATGATGTGGAATCGGGACCAGACCGATGTGGACTTGCACGTCACCGAACCCTCGGGCGAAGAATGCTACTATCAACACTCAACTACCCAAAGTGACGGTCGGATCAGCGACGACATCACGACCGGGTTTGGTCCCGAGATGTACTTCAATGCCAACGCGCCCCGGGGCAAGTACAAGGTCGAAGCCAAGTACTACAGCCAGCAGCAAAATCGGACCAGCGTGCGTAACCGGGTCTATCTCACGATTTTTCGGGCACTTGGAACAGAGGCCGAATCGGTCAGCCGCGAGGCGATCGATTTGGAGAAAGTTGGCCAGAAAGAGCCGGTTTTGACGCTGCCTGTCGAATAAAGCCGGGGATCGCGGCCATTTGGCGACACAAAAAACTGTCGGATTTCCCACGTCCGCACAAAAGAGGAAACAGTCCTGCGTCAGTCGAGGTACGGACGGTTGAATATTGACGGGATTCTCAGGGTTGCTGGCGACAGTCTCCCTGGCGACAATCAGTACTCGCAAATTCCGGAAAGGAACGGATGCTTGCGACGTCAATCCTTTTTAATGAACCATAAGTGGGAGTCATCTAGTGAAGACTTGCAAGTCTCTTTTTGCGAGCTGCCTGTTTGGGCTGGTCGCACTGGTCACCGCCATTCCGGCACTGGCCCAGTCGGCCGCAGAACCGGCTATTGTTGTTTCGATATCATCCATCAAGGAACAGATCAAGGACGTCAGTTACTTGATGGAAGCCAGTGGCTTTGGCCAGATGAAGTTCTTTGCGAAGTCGCAGATGAAGCACTTCACCCGTGGCCTTGCCGATGACCAGCCCGGCGGTGTGCTGCTCTACTTCGAAGGCGACGAGCCGATGCCGCGAATCGTGGGCTTTCTTCCGATCGAAAACCTCGACGACATGCTCGACACGATTTCCGGATTTGCTGAAGTCGATGATTCTGAAGACGACATCGTGATCACCGGTCCCGACGGGACTGATTTGATCGTTCGTGAATCAGGCTCAAACATTTTCATCTCCAACAGCGCCGACAATCTGGAAAACCTGCCCGCCAACCCGCAGGGGATGCTGGGTGAACTTCCCAAGAAGTACAACATGGCGGCTCATATCTTTGGAAATCGAATTCCTGATGAGCTTCGCAAAAAAGCCATCGACATGATCATGGATGGCTACGCCAGTCAGCTTCGCAACATGGGCGAAGAGTTGGCCGATGCCCAGATCGAGAACTTTGAAAAACAGATCGCGCTTCTGGAAGACATCGATGAGCTGAAAATCGGCATGCTCGCTGACAAGGATGCCAAAAAACTTGCGATGGAATTCGAGATGACCGTCGAAGCCGGATCGCAGCTTGCCGAGTCGTACGCGATGTTTTCTGCTGTCAAGCCCACGCGGTTTGGCGGATTCATGAGTGACGCTGCGGCGTTGGATTTCAACACCTGTTTTGGCATCAAGCCAGATGACACCGAGCAGTACACGGCGTCCATCAGCGCGGCGATCGACGCCGTGATGACCGAAATCGAAAACGATGGCGAACTCGAAGATGACGAGATCGACACGATTCGTGGTGCCATCAACGAGCTTGCCGATGCCCTGGAAGAGACGTTCAAAAGCGGTCGCATTGATTCCGGTGGTCAGGTCGTGATGGACGGCTCAGAGATCAACTTTGTTGCGGCCGTTGAAATGGCGAATCCGCTCAAAGTCGAATCGGCTGCCAAAGACCTGATCGAATTGGCCAAATCAAAAGCCGGTGACGTACTTTCGGTGAACCTCAATTCGGGAAAATACAAAGGCGTGAACCTTCACGAGGTGATCCTCAATGTTCCTGAAGACGAAGAAGAGCTTCGCGATTTCTTTGGCTCCGAAGTCAAAGTCCTGCTGGGTATCGGCAAAAAAGATGTCTACGTCGCGGCGGGAACCAGTCCTTTGGATCGTCTCAAGACGGCCATGGACGCTTCGAAAGCGGATCCCCCGGAGTACCCGGTAATCTACAACGTTCGTATTACGCCAATCCTTGAATTCTTTGCAAACAAAACGGGTGAGCCAATCCTCGATGAATTGACCGCAAAGTTGAAAGAAGTCGGACGTGACAAAATCACCGCCTACAGCAAGGCGATCGAAAATGGAATGTTCACTCGTATGGAGATGGAAGACGGTCCTCTGAGCCTGATTGAAACCGCCGTGACGAGCTTTCAACAGCAAATGATGGGTGGTGATGCAGACTTCTAATGCATCCACCTGATGGCTAACAGAAAAACCCCGGGGGCCGAAACCTCCGGGGTTTTTTATTTCCTGTTGCCATCGACGGACGCGCCGCGAACCAGTGCACCGAAACAGCCAAGGTTGCCCGTTAAGTAACTCAACTCGCCGAGGCGATGACTTTTTCGATCACCCTCCCTTTTTCGATCACCCTCCCATCAGGGTCTGGGAGGGCCGGCGGTTCACCGCCGGGAAGCGTTACGCGTCTGACGTTGCCAAAGGCAGGGCATTGGCATTGCGGTGAACAAAATCACAGCCTCTCCGAGTCGAGTTTTTACGCCCCGGAGAGGCGTGTTACTTAAAAATGCAATCCTAATTCCAAGGCGGAACAGGGCACTAGCGACGTCGCACAATCGGTGGCGTACTGCCGATTCGTCGCGTGACAGGGCGGGCTCCCGGAAGGGAGTTGCGTGATTGCGAACCACCTGCCGCAGGCGGAGGATTCAGGAACTGGTTCGATCCTGCGGGCGCTGCCTGTGGCGACTGTCCTCCCTGAGGAGCAAATCCCTGGTTGGCCGCACCGCCTCCACCGACTCCGTTGCCGACGCCGCCGTTGGGAGTTCCAAAGCCCTGACCTCCAAGACTGTCACCGTAGAACGCTCTTTCAAAACGGGCATCAAGTCCTTCAACGCCGTCACGAATTTTTTCACCCAACCGAACCGCCAAAGGCCTGCTGTTAACGCTGCCACAGCCCGAAGCCTGCCATTGGCCGAAGCTGATATTGGGATTGCGACAGTTGGGATTTGCGCCGTTGCGGCCACAGTGAGCGCAACCATTGTGACCCATGATTCCGTTGCAGGTTGGGCAAACCGGATCGGTCAACTGCTGCCGGGGATCGGCGGGGCGGCGTGGTGCAAGAATCGCACGACGGTAAGCGACCTCGTCCGCGTAGTGGTTCAACCAGCCAACGGTTTCCGATGTGACCATGCAGAAGTCAAAAGGACGGGCAGAGGCGTCCGTCACGTCACGAAGCCCATCAGCGTCGATCTGAATGGCAGACTCTGACTCTTCGACAACTTCGATGCCAACGCTGCCGACGCCGTCAACGCTTACCGCAACCAGCCCGTAAGTTCCCAATGGGACGTCAGCAAACTGAAAAATGCCAAAGTTGTCTGTCGATGTTGATCCGACAACATCGTCGCCTTTAAGGAGCATCACTTTGGTGGTACGCACATCGACCGGACGGCCACTGATGGCGTTCATCTGGTGAACTCGGCCGACCATTCGCCCACGCGAATCCAGAGACACAGGAACCGCGCCAACGGATGTCGAAGCGGTCGCTCTGACAGCGTGCTCGGTTAGGCCTTCAAAGCCATAAAGATGATCCGGATCGTCCACACCTTCGCCAGATTCGTACGCACCGTAGACACGAAACGAAGTGTTGGGGGTAAAGTACCGAATCCAGTCCGTGTTGATGGTCGTTTCGTTCTGAAACGCAAGAACATCAACCGATGTTGGAGTGCTTGAGTCCGCATCCGGATTGTAGTTGAGGATGTTGGCACCAAAGCAAAAGAAAGCTTTGTCGCCCCATCCCACAAACGAGTAAGATCCGCGTTGAACGTTGGTGAACGTGAACGAACCGTCTTCCTGAACCGCAGCAGTTTTCACCAGCCGACCACGGTTCATCAAAAAGACAGTCATCCCGGGAACTTCGGCACCTTCGATGCCGCGAACTGTTCCACTGAACTGGCCATTGCGATCAAGCATCACCCAGTTGGCGCGAAGTGAATCCGAAAGACGATCGCCTTCGACGTCGCCCGCTTCCTGCCAACCGGCGAACTGTTGCTTGACCGAAACCGGCTGGACCGGTTCGCGAGTTTCAATCTCATCGTCCTGCGGCCGTGCCCCAAAAGCACCCGAAGCTGCATCGACCGGACGCAGAGGACGGTCTTGATCGCCCGAGTTATCAGGCTCGGGAACGTTGTCAAACGGGAGCTGCGCACTGGCGATTGTCGGCCAAGCAACGAAGACCGCAAAAATCGCAGTCAGCAGGATGTCTCTGAGTTTCAGGGTCATTTTGAACCACCTGTTCCTATTGGGGCACGGGCCAGACTGTATTTCTTCAGTCACGCCGCTGAAGGATCTTGTTGCCAGCCCGCCGCGGCGCATTTACGCCGTAGTTTCACTGGCACCATCGACTTAATCGCACCAGCTGTCGCAATCGAAGTTACCGCTCTTGAGCCGGTTGGCCGATTCGCGGTTGTGTCGTGTCGATCAGCTAAAGTTTACCGGTAGCAGCCACCCAATGGGCCTGGAAATTCACTGGCCAAGCAACTCATAGCGATTGCACATCGGGCAAAAAATATGGATTGGCGTAGCGATGTTTTCATCGCTTCGATTCACCGGTACAAATTATCTACACGTCAAGGTCGTTCAGCTCGTCTACCAGGGCGTCGAGGTCGTCTTTGGGGCCTGTGTCGCGGCCTGTCTGACGTTTCTTGAGCCCGTCCATGCCAACGGCATCGCGGCCTGCAAGGACCAGTTGTTCGTCGCGTTCGATGGCCGCAATCTCTTCAGCCGACTTTCCACTCTCCGGAGCGCCGAAAAGCTGGGAAAGGTCAATCTTGAGACTCGCCGCAGCGTCCGAAGATCCCGCGATCGCCGGCGTCTTGTGCTGCGGAAACATGATCGCATTCTCCGGACAAACCCGACTGCAAGCCGGACAGCCCTTGCGGCAGTTGTCTGGCTGTTCGACCAGAATCGTGTCGATCCGATCCACGCCGTACACACCAAACAGGCAGAAGTCGATGCACTCCATACAATTGGTGCAGCGACTGTAATCAATGACCGGATACCAACGCCTGCCGTCGGTTTCCTCAAAAC
This sequence comes from uncultured Pirellulaceae bacterium, assembly GCA_937928555.1. Taxonomy (GTDB): domain Bacteria; phylum Planctomycetota; class Planctomycetia; order Pirellulales; family Pirellulaceae; genus Mariniblastus. Next base: position 24,022 of record CALFWR010000013.1, on the reverse strand, counting down.
GCTGAACAGGTGATTCATTTGAAGCAACAGCATCCGTCGCCGGAACCACCGCCAGCGGCTTCGCGGGAGCGGGTGAACCGCCGCCAAGCCCCACGACTTTGACCGAGTTCTCCCTGTGGATGCGCTGGATCTCGTCAACGAAGTCGTTGGGCTTTGTCGATGCCTTCAGATCAAGGCAATAGATCCGACGGTTGGGCAGTTCACGTTGATCAATGACGCGGTCCTTGTCGTCGTCTTCCGATTTGTCCGCGTCGCTTTCCTCGTCATCGTCTTCATCGTCGTCCTCGTTTTGCAGCAGGACTTTGCCGATGTGACCGTGAATCTGGTTCCGGTCCAGCACCCAGTGGGCCGCCCGCTCGTAAAGCCACGAGACGACCACAAGGTTGCCGCCGAGCTTTTGCATCGCCAGCATGCCGGTCGAATCGGGTTTGATATCGTAAAGATTGGGCACGACCGTCACGTCGATGCCTGACTGGAGCATCAGCCCCATGACGATGTCTTCTTCCAGCTTTTTCTTTTTGGGATTCTTGCTGGGGCTTTGAGAGATTACTACTGACAGTCGTGCCATGAGTGATTCCGGGGTTCGCGAGTCTCCAGTTTATCAGTCCGGTTTGATTTGTTCAGGGAAAAAGTTGCCTGACGCCCTGTTAAGTACCCCGTTTCTCAACCCGGACTATTCACGACGACGGGCGTCGATTCTACCTCTGGCCAACAGAGGCAAAGGAAAAGATGAATTTCAACAAGAAATGTGAATCATCCGGTAGATGAAAAACCACAGCGATCGTTTCAACGCATCCGAGTCGCGGATCAGTGCCGGAACTGATTCTGACGCCCACGCCTCGTGAATAATCCGGGTTCACACCTCCGAAGGGGCGAGCTACCAACTGCAACTCTAACTCCCGGCTGTCTCGGTGACCTCGCGCCAACTCCAAACGATTCAAGTCGTTACGACTGTTCATCCTGGGCAGCGTCGTCTGCACCACCCTCGGCTGGGCCATTGTCAGATGCGCCATTGTCAGATGAGCCATTGTCGGATGCGTCCTCATCGGTGGTCGGATCGCTGGTGGAATTGTCATCGGTCCCCGGGGTCGCAGCGGCAACATCGATCACCGGCGTACCCGCGCCAACCACTTCGCTTTCATCGCCGCTGCCAATCTCATCACGAGGCACGCGAACGATCGTCGCCAAAGTATCGTCGTCCTTGAGTCTCATGATGCGGACGCCTTGAGTGTTGCGCCCAATCACGCTGATCTCTGAACACTTGATCCGCTGGATTTTGCCCCGGGCGGTCATCAGCAACAACTCATCATCCTCGTTGACCGAAGAAATTCCGATCACGCGGCCGTTACGGTCAGTGGTTTTGATATCACGAAGGCCCTTACCGCCACGGTTCTGCGTCCGGTAGCGTGAACTGCTGCTGGACTCGTCCTCCTCCGAAAGGTCCGCCGCGTTGGGACCGAACGGAGTCCGCTTGCCGTAGCCTTTTTCGCAAGCGGTAAGCAAAGTCGCGGTCGGATCGGCAACCCGCATCCCGACCACCTCGTCGTCCTTCGAAAGGCTGATGCCTTTGACGCCGCTGGTGTTGCGACCCATCGGCCTTGCGTCGGACTCGTTAAATCGAATCGCCATCCCGTCGGCGGTACACAGGAGAAGCTCGTCGCCTTTCTTGGTGACAATCACGTCAATCAATTGATCGTCATCCCGCAGCTTGATCGCAATGATCCCGCCGGCGCGTGGACGACCATACTTTGACAGCTCCGTTTTCTTGACCAGACCTTTGGCCGTACACATCGTCAGATAATGGTCTGCCGCAGAGAAGTCCCGAATCGCGCGACACGCCGCGACTTTCTCTTCCTTTTCCAGAGTGATCAGGTTCACGATCGCCCGCCCGCGACTTTCGCGAGCCAACTGCGGCAACTGATGGACCTTCAGCCAGTGGACTTTGCCGCGACTGGTAAAGAACAACAGGTAATCGTGTGTGCTACAAGCAAACACGTGCTCGATCGGATCCTCGTCTTCGGTGGACGCACCCTTAAGCCCCGTGCCGCCGCGAGCCTGAGTCCGATACGTGCTGACGGCAGTTCGCTTGATGTAGCCCGAGTGGCTGATCGAGACCACCATGTTCTCTTCTTCGATCAACTCTTCCAGGTCAATGTTGCCGACCTCTTCGGTAGACAAACGCGTCCGCCGCTTGTCCGCATGCTTTCGACGGATCTCGGCAAGGTCATCCTTGATGATCGCCCGGATGTTGGCCTCGTCCGAGAGAATTCGCATGTACTCGTTAATCTCGTCCAGCAGATTCTTGTGCTGACCCTGAAGCTTCTCTTGCTCCAAGTTGACCAACTGGCCCAATGTCATCTTCAGAATTGCATCCGACTGAACCGCAGTCAGATTGTAAACGTCCGACTCGCCACGCTCTTCCTTGAAGACCTTGAACCCGTCCTCGCCAAGCGCCCTTTCAAGCATCGAAGCCGGGCACTCGATGCCCATCAGTCCCTTCTTGGCCTCCGCCTGGGTCTTGGACGCGCGAATCACCGCGATGATTTTGTCGATGTCAGCCAACGCCAACAACAAGCCTTCGAGCACGTGCTTCTGACGCCGGGCACGGTTCAGCAAAAACTGCGTGCGACGACGGATGACGTTGATCCGGTGACGGATGAATTCGGTCAAAAAGTCCTTGATCGTCAGCTCGCGAGGCTTGCCATCGACCAACGCCATAAAGTTCATCGAAAACGATGTCTGCAATGGCGAAAACTGATACAGCTGATTAAGCACAATCTCCGGATCGGCATCGGATTTGACCTCGATCCACAGCTTCACCGGTTCCTTGAGATCACTCAGATCCTTGATCTCGGAAATGCCTTTGACCTTGCCGGTTTTGACCAGGTTGGCAATCTTTTCGACCACCCCGTCGCGCGTCTGCTGATACGGAAGCTCCGAAACAACAATCCGCGTCCGCGTGCGGTTGTTCTTTTTGTATTCCTCAATCTCGCAAATCGCCCGAACCGGAATCGAACTGCGCCCGTTGTGATAGGCTTTGAGAATTCCCGCCCGACCACAGATCATGCCGCCGGTCGGAAAGTCCGGACCCGGCAACACGGTCATGATTTCGTGAATCGTCGAATCCGGGTTGTCGATCACCATGTCGATCGCATCGCAAACCTCACCCAGATTGTGAGGCGGAATCGAGGTGGCCATCGAAACCGCGATCCCGCTGGAACCGTTGACCAGCAAGTTGGGGAACTTGGCCGGCAAAACCGTGGGCTCCAAGCGACGCTCGTCGTAGGTCGGCGTAAAGTCCACCGTATCGAGCTTCAAGTCCTCCATCATCATCGACGCAAACGCCGACATGCGAGCTTCGGTATATCGCATCGCCGCCGGAGGCAAACCAGCGATCGAACCAAAGTTACCCTGCTTGTCGACCAACACGTGACGCATGTTCCATTCCTGGGCCATACGAACAAGCGTCGGATAAACGATACTTTCACCGTGAGGGTGATAGTTACCGCTGGTGTCACCGGAGATCTTGGCGCACTTGACCCGCGCCGCACCCGGCGTCAGATTCAAATCGTTCATCGCCACAAGAATGCGGCGCTGGGATGGCTTGAGCCCATCGCGAACATCGGGCAGCGCACGGGAGACGATCACGCTCATCGCGTACGTCAGGTACGAGTTCTTTAACTCGTCCTCGATCGGCATTTCCACAAAACCGGTCCCCGGCGGCGTGCCGCCCGAGCCATTGTCGCCAGTGGGTTCGTTTTCGTCGTTTTCAGGCAAGTCGGTTGACAAAGTCAGTCCCCGTAAATGTCAAAATGGATCGCTGCGGACTCAAAATGATCAATGACAGCAACCCCAGACGTTTGCCTAGCAGATGCAAAATGTCACTCAAAATCACAAAGAAACCGACCGTCAATTTTTGCAATATCCAAACGGCCGAAGGCACATCGCATGCACCGATTGTTTTTGCATCTCCGAAGATCCGCAAATGCCATTTTCATTCGGCAAAAACCGACACTTCATGGCTCGTCCGCAACTCTTTGATTCTATCCGATTTTCGCCCAATTCGCAATCGGCAGAGGTCTTTTCTGACGGCTTTCGGGCTCTAAAAAATGGCCGCGCTGCAACAACAAAAATCGCCCCGCCTCGCTCCGATTTCAGGCGACCTTTTGCACCGCAAGCCACGTACGTGACCCCTGAATCAGCTTTTCAGAACGCATCCCGTTGCCGCTGGGTAGAATGGGCGTTCAATGACTGTCCCAAACACGCAGAACCCATGACTTTTTCGCTCGACAAAGCAATCGAGTCCAGGCTTGACGCACTCCCCGAGCAGGATCATTGCAGCGACGGTGCAGAGTCCTCAAACCTGACCGACGCCAAGCCCCGGTTCTTCAAGATCCGAGGCAACGACTCTGCCGCAGCGGTCCGCGTTTCCATCCGCTCGCACCCTTCCACCGACACTCAATTACGGGACGACAACGACCTGTCAGCGACCTGCACTCACGTCGTCACCACTCAACTGGGAAAAGTCAAATGCTCCGGAAACGCATTGCTTGGCCAGTGCCCCCAATGCAACGCTCCGATGACCATCCGCCTTTGGCTGCGACTGGCAGACTGCTGGCGCTGCCCCGCATCGGTGGCTCTCAACGAAGTCACCGTTCGCGAGATCGAAAAAGCAATTCCCGGAACCAAAACCCAACGCAAGCCGCTCCCCAAACCCCCGCCAACGCCCGCACAGTTTTTCACAAGATCACCGCTGGACACGATCGCCCCGGCAATCAATACCAACCGCGCCCCGCGCGATGATGACTATGCCGCCCACTCTGAACTCGAGCAACTCACTGAAGGCTCCCGCCTGGCACGATTGCTCAGACGCACCTTCCGCATCACCCCCGCATGGCTTGTCAGTTTTCTGCTGCACCTGATCGCCATTCTGATCCTCGCCATGATCTTTCTGAGTTCGCAGTCAAACACCCAACTCGAAACCATCACACTGACCACTTTCCTTGATCCCTCCGACACCACCGGCGGTGACATCCGTCCCGAAAACCCGCTCGACACGCTTCAGGATGACGTGGCGATGGCGGTCAAGATGGACCTGGACCGAAGCAACACAAGAAAAGTAATCGCCAGAGCGGTCCGCGACGCCCGCGAACTTCGCGTCGATCCCGACAACTCCGCCCGCCTGCCCGATCTCGAATCGGTTCGCAAAAATGTGACTCAAAAAGCTGGCTACCGGATGTCCTTCGCCGCCCGTGACCCACGCATCCGCGCCGAAATCGTCACCAAAGAAGGCGGCACCAATCTCACCGAAGCCTCCGTCGCACGCGGCCTTCGCTGGCTCGCTTCAGTTCAAAACGATGACGGCTCATGGAGCCTGAAAGATTACGATCGCAGCGACCGAGCCGGAAACCGGGGCGATACGATGGGCACCGCCCTGGCACTGCTTCCCTTTCTCGGTGCCGGCCAAACCCACGAATTCGGAATCTACAAGTCCACCGTCGCATCGGGGCTGAAGTGGCTGATCGAACAACAGTCACTCGACGGCGACCTTCGTGGCAGCGCCAAATCCAACGCCGGCATGTACGCCCACGGACAAGCCACCATTGTGCTTTGCGAAGCCCTCGCGATCTCAGGTGATCGGCAGTTTTTTGATCCCGCCCAGAGGGCGATCAAATTTATCGAACAAGCCCAACACCGCAGCGGCGGATGGCGATACCGACCCGGCCAAGCGGGTGACACTTCCGTTTTCGGCTGGCAGATGATGGCCATTCAAAGCGCCAAAGCCACCGGCATGAATATCGAAATGGACAAGCAAACCGCAGTCCGGGCAGACCTGTTCCTTGATACGGTCGCCACAAAAAATCGCGAGCTACCCAGGGGCTCACTGTACAGCTACCAACCGCGGCGCGAAGTCTCCGAAGTCATGACCGCCGAAGCACTCCTGTGTCGCATGTACTTGGGCTGGCGCAAAGACGACCCGCGACTCAAATCGGGCATCAAGTGGCTGATCGAAAACCACTTGCCATCATCGCGCAAAAAAAACGTCTACTACTGGTACTACGGCACCCAGGTGATGCATCACTTCGGCGGCAAGTCCTGGGAGACCTGGAACCAGCGTATTCGCACTGTCCTTGTCGAATCGCAAAGCACTCGTGGTCGCTATCCCGGCAGCTGGAGCCCCGACAAGTTCAAATGGGGCAGACAAGGCGGCCGCATTTACACAACATCAATGGCCGTCTGCACTCTCGAAGTCTACTACCGCCATCTGCCACTGTTCAAACAGCTGGAACTCGAATAACCACGAACATGACCGACAACGAACCCGAACACTCCCAGACGCCGCTCCGCCACACTTCACCGCCCATGCTCTGGTCTCTCAAAACCCAAACACTAACCTTCGATCGCCATCCTCTGGTCATGGCCATCGTCAACGTCACGCCCGACAGTTTCTCTGACGGCGGCCGGCATTTCTCCACCGACCTCGCCGTTAAACACGCTCTCGGGCTTGTCGCCGACGGAGCGGATATCCTCGACATTGGCGGCGAAAGCACCCGGCCGTACAGCGAACCGGTACCCGAGACAGAAGAACTCAACCGCATCGTCCCGGTCATCAAAGCGATCTCAAAACAAACCGACACTCCGATTTCAATCGACACCTCCAAGGCAACCGTGGCCCGCGCCGCGATAGCCGCTGGTGCCCAAATCATTAACGACGTCACGGGGCTTCAAGGCGATCCCGAAATGGTCAACGTCGCCATCGAATCCGGTGCCGGCGTCTGCGCCATGCACATGCAAGGCACCCCGCAGACGATGCAGGACGACCCCAACTACAAACACGTCGTCGAAGACATCTACACCTATCTTCAACACCGTAAACAAGCCCTCGTATCGGCCGGCATCGCGCCCTCGAAGGTTTGCCTTGATCCGGGCATCGGTTTCGGCAAGACTCATCAGCACAACATTGAACTGCTGCTACATGCCGAGCGTTTCTTGGACCTTGGCTGTCCAATCCTGATCGGTCATTCACGCAAAGGCTTCATCGGCAAACTCCTTGCCGGCCCCGACGCCTCTTCCAGCCGGGAACTCGACCGCGACGCGGGCACCCTCGCCATTTCCCTGGTCATGGCACAAAAGGGCATCCACATCATCCGCGTTCACGAAGTCGCCCACACCGCCCAGGCACTCAAAGTCCTCCGCGGCATCACCTAACGCTACGCCTGCTTTGATTGAAACGTTGAATCAACTCAAAAATGAGCCGCTGGCCGCGAGGCCTCCGGTAGCACCCAAAAGCCTCCGCGATTACTCCGCCATGATCCGTTTTCCACGAAAACCAGGCTGTCGCACTCACTTTTCACTCCGGATTATTCACGAGGCGTGGGCGGCAGAATCAGTTCCGACAGTGATCCGCGACCCTGATGCGATGAAACGATCACTGTGGTTTTCATCTGCCGGATGGCTCAAATTTCTTGTTGAAATTCAGCTTTTCCCTTGCTCCCGTTGGCCAGACGTAGAATCAACGCCCGTCGTCGTGAATAATTCGGTTTAATACCCCGTCCACTTTCCAAACAGCGGCCGGCAGTTTTGCCTTCCCAGGGGAAGCTGTCGCCAAGGCCCAGGAGAAAACAACGATGGCACATAGAGTGGGCCCAGACCGCTGGCACTTGGACTGCAAGGCGATCGGTCAACGATTCTCATCGGCGAATACTGCAGCCCTGAACCGTACGTCGGTGCGCCCGAAGAACATCCACACCCCGGACCCCCAGACGCCATCGGCGAGTAAACGGTTCCCGGAACTGACAACGGCTGAGCAAAGCTTGACATCGGACCAACCTGAGGCAAGCCAGAAACCGCGCCGGCTTGCGGCACAGCATTGACAGAGTTTTGCAGCAATGGAGATTGCAGAACCGTCGCCGCGCTGCCGGAAGGTTGAGGCGTAACCAACGTCGTCCCGCGCGTTCCGGACTGCGCCGTGACATCGCTCGAACACATCAAACTTACAACACCGGCTATCAAAGCCGCCAACAAATGAGATCGCATGAGAATTCCTTTTCGTACATCAAGTCGTGACCCACTAGGCCACACACGTGAATTAGAATTCACACCGCCCAAATCCCAAACATCGATTTCGCTAGCGAAATGGACGGCTAGCGAAATGAAAGAACCTGTTACTGCGTCACAAGGCTCCTGGTCACCGAAACCTGCCGAACACGTTTCGTAATCGGCTCGAAAACTCTCATTCGAACTCGCAGTCCACGAATGGGGTTGCGGTACGGTGCAATTGAAACTTTTTCACCCGCGTCATCAACCTCTCCAACGATCCCGCCATTGTCGACACCATTGGCACCCTGATCGTTCGCCTGATCGCGGTCGTATTGGGATGTTCCGGTATCGTAAACACCAATCAGTTGCCCTGGCGCCGTGTAGGGGCCAGCCACAGTGCTACTTGTCGGCAAAACGCTAAACGATGGACTTCCCGAAGACTGGAAAGGAGCCGTAGTGTTAAACGCTGCCACCTTGCCAAGATCGACGTAGGAACCCGTTTGCAGAGCCACGAAACCGGTATCGGTCTGGGCATCGCCTACCGATGAATGGCCAGAGACGTCCAAAATGGTCGGTCCCGCCGCAGCCGTCGCATCGATCAACACACGGGCAAACGCATCTTCCGCGTAAACCTGCACATCAAACGCTGCCACCGATGTCAACATAATGTGCTTGTCACTCGAGTGAGTGACAAGTTTTCCAACCCGATTGCCATTAACGTCAAGCAATGCCGAAAGCAGCGGAACTGCAGCCCCAACCACTGGCAAACGATCATCATCAAGAACCGAAAGCTGAGGCGTGGCACCATTGGCGTGCGCGAATCGATTGCCACGCAACGCAAGGTCCGTCAACGAGTTGGCAACGATTACCGCTTCAGTTGCTGAAACCAGCACGACCCTCGCAGAGATATCATTGTCAGCAAAAAAGTTAGCGACCTGTGAATCACGATCCTGCGTTGCCGTTGAGGCACCATTGGCCACGCCGGTGATTGTCGCAAGCGTTCCCAGGACGGGTTTGATCAACAATTGCCTTCTGGCGACAAGTGAATCGCTTGTATCTGCTGTTGCCAGGTTGGGAATGACATACCAGGCCACTTCTGCGAGATGCGACTCTTCCACTCGCTGACCCCATCGTCCACGAAACGCACTCCCGCTGGAGCGGATCGTAAACGCAAAGTAATCATCCGTATCGCCAAACAAACCCGCGCCGTTATCAGGACCCGAGCGATCCGTTTGCGGACCATCGACAATCTCCAGGTAGCCATTGGGCAACGCAGGAAGAGAATGATAGGACTTGGCTTCGACCGTGATCCGGTCCAAGTCCATTCGCAATTGCTCCTGCGCGGAAATCAACCGGTTGTTCAACTCAATCGTCGCCCGGCCCTTTTGCATTTCAGCACTGCCGTACTGAAACGCACTCATCATCGCACCAAGCACAACCAGGGTCATCGTCATCGCGATCAGAACTTCGACCAGCGTCAATCCGGACGCCCCGGATTGCAGCGTGGATTTCTCTGTCCTACGGAAAACTATCATGAAACAACTCTCGAAAAATGCACCTGGTGGGAAACACAAACGCTGAAAACTGGAAACGGATTACTCGACGATCGACCTGACCAAAATTGCCTGATCGATGTTGTGATCTTTGCCCGGCTCACAGGCAACCGGAATGGATCGGTCAAGCATGTAAAACGCACGGTCGCGTCGAGCTTCACCTTCGTCGGCTCCAAGTTCGTTGCCAACCTGACCGGTTTCATCAACTTCGAAGTAACCGATCGTTATCCAGATCGCAAATACACTTGACCGAGTAGTAGCCACCGAACCAATGCGCTGGCGGAACTCATTGTCGAACCACGAACTGGAATCGGTATCAGCAAAAAAGTTGATCCCTCCAGAGGTACCGTTCGAATTGAAATCAAACAGCCGTTGCCCAGGCACACCTGCTCCGCGGAACAATCCGGCCATGCCATTGGTTCGTCCCTGGACCGTACCATTGGCATCACCACTGGCATTGGGACTGACGTACTGTGCCCGGTAGGAGGAATTGAACAAGTCGCTGTTTTGCGCAACTGTAATGTCGTTGAAATCTGCATTCCCAAACCCACCACGCGCGGCATTGTAAACAAGCTGCTGTTTCATCGTGTTGAGGTTAATCATTCCCGGCCTTCGGAAACTTGGTAACCGGTGAAACGGCGGTTGTAGGCTGAAGTTCAATCCGTTCGCTGGAGGACGTGTCATCACACTCGCCAGGCTCGCCAGGCTCGGATCAAGCCACTTCGACAAACCCTGAAACCGAGAAGGAACCTCAACAAAATCCAGAATGTTGTCAAAGCGATTCGCAATCGTGACCGCTCGCCTAGAAGCACGCAGATTTGCCTCCACACCCATCGCACTGCTAGGTGAGCTTCCGGCACCACCGGTGACTGCACTGGTACCACCGAAGCCCATCAAGTGACCAAATTTGTCATCGCTGAGATAATAGGCGAACACCTCTTCGTCGGTGGAGTCCATATCCAGCATTTCAACTTCTTCGAGGGCGCGGCAAAAGTTAAATCGATCCAGCATGAACTCATTGCCATGCAACGGAACGTGGAACAATTCCATCTTGTTGGCAAACGGCCGATTGTTCCACACCAGGTGCCCCATCGGAGCCGCACTGCCAACAATGCTGTCGTTGATGATTCCAAGCGTCTGATTGAATTCAAAACTCAGATTGTGCGAATCCAGGATCGTATTGGTATCCTCTTGGGGCTGGACAGTTCTCTCGGTCCTGAAAAAAGTTCTCCTAGCAGCATCTGCTCGCTGAACAACGGTCGCTCCATGGTCGGTTTCGAAAAACTCATTGACAGCTTCACCCCGCTCAATGGTTCGAAACTCACTCTCTCCATCGACCACACCGCCAGTGTTGGCATTCGCAACGTAATTTTCCATTTGACCACGAGTGTTGTTGCGAGGGTTGTTGGTCAGCCCATTGAATGCAAAAAGATCCACATCCATCGTATCGATCGTGAGATAAGGATTCGTAGTGGCATCGAACTCCTGCGTGGGATCAGCAAGCCGTTGCAGATATAGAACCCGGAACCCGTCGGTGACACCATTGGTCCAGATCGCATTTCGATCGTCGTCGTTGGGCTGGATTCCATCCAATGGTGTGTCGCGAGCAACCAACAACGCAGTCCCATCTTCTGGCTGCATCGCCGCAAGGCCCAAGCCCTCATTCTGCACGACGCTCAAATATCCACCATCGGGGCCCACGCCATCCAAATCGCTCACTGACAATGAACGCGGCATGTCAATAACCGCCACGTCACAGTTTCGACGATTCTTGTTCCCCCCACTGGCATCGGTAACCGAAGTCCCATCCCACTCCAACCACTCCACACCTGTTCCACCGGCAGTGTCATTGTCCAGAACAATCGATCGAGTCATATCATTGTCCGGCAAGCCGGAACTTCGGCGACCGAACGTTGTCCGGAATTCTGCATCACTTGTGTTGCCCGATGAACCCAGCACCAGATACTCGCCTGGCTGAACCAATGGCACATCCACGCTCGAACCAGATGCTGTTTGGTAACTGGGATAAAAGTTATTGGTCACCCCGCCGACTCTCACTCCAGCAGGAGCTGCCGTTGGATCAGCAAAGAAAATCGCTCGCAAGAACCCGGTGTCCTGTCGGCTTCTTCTGACACCGATCCGCCATACGGGACTGTCCCCGGCCATCGCCGAAATGTCGACTCCCTGATTCGAGCCGTACTCTGCAGGCAATCTTTGAAAACGGGTATCGGTCGTTCCACTGGCAGGCGCCGCAACATTCGCAACATCTGACTGAGTCCAAGGATGGAACAGCTCAATGAACAGAGACGTCTCGGGAAGCATTCCGCTGTCCCAATCGTCATCGGATGTTCCATCACCGTCACTGTCAGTCGTGTCTCCATCGGCATCGGTACCCAGATCCTGATTCCTTCGATCGTGCGTCGCAACCACTTCAGAAAAGAGCATCTCGGGACGCTCGGCACCCCACACAACGTCCGTTGCATTACTCGCCGGATTGAACGGGTCGGTGAAATACTCAAACCGGGTACAGATCGAATCGGTATCCGCAAAATCAACCACGTTGACCGCCCACTGCGCTACCGCTCTTCGATAAGCCAAATTGTTGAAGGTTCCTCCGCTGAGAAACATAGGGGGATTCTGACCAGAACCGCCAGGCGTCCCGTTGCCGGTAACCAGCAGCGCCAATGTGAAAAGCTGCCGGGCTTTGGAAGCCCGATCAATATTGCCGATATCGAACATGAACACCGGCGTGTCATGCTGGGAAGACAATTGCCCCGCCCCGACTTCAGATGGCTCGTCGACGATGCCGTTACCGTTATCATCTTCTCCGTTGCCGATCGCCTGATTCAAATCGAACTTGCCACCCATCAGGACGTCGCTCGAAAGGTATCCGCGACCCAGCAGCGAATCATGATCGGCCAAAGAAGTAACCTGGTCCCGAAGAAGCGCGGCCACCGAATCAGGCGGCATCGAAACTTCTGCACTATCGGTCGTGATCGAAGCAAGATTGGCCGCCAAACCATCAAAGCCAACCAGCCGCGAACTACTCAACTGGGCGTCGGCATCACCACGAAGCAACGCCTCAAGCTCAAACGCCTGAAACAGGCTGTCTCCCACACCACCACCGATTCCCAAATCGGCAGCGTAAGGAATCCCGGTCGCTGACGAATCGTTTGTCAGTGGAAAAACATTGCCAAACTCGGGCTGCGCCGCAGCACCATACAAGCTGCCTGCACCCGCATTGCGTCCGATCACACTGCGTCCGAACAGATCAAGACCCGTCGCAAAAAATCCACCGACACTCACAAGGTGACCCCGGTAGCCGAACAACGTCTGATCCGACTGAAGAGCGTTGTCAGCATTACCCGGAGTCGGAGTCAGTTGATTGGCGTCGTTGCCAGAGCGAAGATTCAAAAGTTGCTGATAAGCAGCCGAAGCCGCCGCAGCGCTCGCACCCGGAGCACGCACCACATCTCGTAAAGAAACTTCAGCAGCCCCGTACGATGAACCACGTCGAGTATCAGTTGACCCAGCCACCGAACCGATTTGCCAATCTGCGAAACTGCCATGAACATTCAGATTCAAGCGGCTATCCATGTCGATAATCCGGTAGGCCACCATCGGACGAAAACTGCGGCCCAGAGAATCAGTTTGCGTCGGCAAACCAATGTCCAGCCAAACTGCATCGTCGATACCATCGCCGTTGATATCAACGTCCTGATCAAATCCGCCACCTTCCACACCGGTGGGAACAAAGTTACTGCTTTCAAAACTTCTCACCGTATCGCTGGCAAGAAACAGGTTTTGATCACCCGGAACATCAAAGGACTCATTGGTCCGATTATTGCCGCCCAGGAAAGTCGCCACGTCATTGCGACTGCTGCCGTACTGTCGCAGTTGATCTTCGGTCAAGTTGGCAAGCAACGCAGGCGGACTTGTCGAATCAAAATCTGGCGTTCCTCCTCCTGCCAAACCAACTCCGGTACCAGAGAAGTCCCGGCCATTGATCACAACCCGCACTTCGGGCGTACCAGACTGGGCATCCAAATCTACCCGACTCCAATCGATACCCTGTTCATCTGCCGGAATGACGATCAACAGTTCCAGGTTGCCAGCGCCGTCGTCGTTAAGGCGATCGCTGACAATGCGACTTGAGTACCCCGCACCTTCACCACTGGCAATGGTTAAAACCCGGCCAGAGAGCACGCCATGCCCGTAAAGACCCACAGGCACCACCGAACCATCCAACATCGATATCAGCGGTAGCGCCGTACTGTCAACTGGATTGACAAATCGGAGCACTTTCAAGCCCGCCTGCGCTATCGGGTTCGTGTCCCCGGTCGTACCAATCGGAACTCCCGACAGGGACGTTGTGAATCCATGTCCATACTGATCTTCCAGGATGGAGTGTGTCTTCAGCGGCGAGTTGGGATCGCTCAGTGATGGACCGCGAACCACTTCTTTGAGCGCCCGGTCCAGCAATGCCGAACTGTCGATCACATTGACACTGGCTCGGATTCTGCGCTGCGAAACTTTGAAATAGTCATTCGCAACAACCACAAACGCGGTGCCCATCAGCAGGAACAGAACGATCATGCTGATCGTGAAAAGCAACGTCAGTCCCGATCGTTGTGTTTTTTTGTGCGTGAATTTCATGTTGCTCACCATAGGTTGGCCAGGCAGGAAAGAGATAACTCGAAGGGAGGGAATCACTGACGTTCCACAGATACAGAACGCTCATAAACATTGATCACGTCTCGCAAATGCACGACGTAAGTTCTTGTCGAAGGTGGATGGTTCATAAGGGCCGGATTGGATGTAACAAGCAACCCGGGGTCAACAAAGTTAAACCCGCCCCCGTCAACGACGATCGACAGATCGTCTTCTGCGACATCGCTGACACGAGCAAAGGCCACCTGAATCCGATAGCCCTCCGGTGCCGTCACCGGAGGCACAGAACCGTCAGGGCGAGTGGCCGCAGTATGCGGCAGACGATTGACCAACATCACCCAGTCATCCTTGGAGATGACGCTCTCTCCATCGGCGTTCCGCGCAGGCGGACGCATCGGATCAAAATCGATCCGCGAAACCGTCTGCACAAAACCAGCTCCGTCGTGAACGGCTCGGTCCGTTGCAAAGACAACCGGATCGGTATTGAAAAAATCCCGATCGCGATAGACAAGCGTATAGGTTCGGTAGCGAGCCGGCGCAAGCTGCAAATTTGCATTACCCCTGCGGTCAACAACCGGACTGCGTTCCGGAACCATAATCGTGGACCAGGAAAGCCGCTCCTGCGCCTGACGTTTTGTAAGTACCGCATTGGCCCCCCCGACGTCAAAAACCTGCTCGGGAAAATTGACCAACTCGTCAGCGGACTCGGTAACAGGATCCTCGAAAACCAGATTGTCACGGTAGCGACAAAGCGCCGATGCCTCGACAGTTGTCAACGGCCGGCCAACTGCAAGGGCACTGTTAAACGACGCCGAATAGATGGTAATGGGCCGCATATCCAGCGGGTTGACATCGAAAAAAGGAACAGCGGTCGCACCCGCTGGAGGACTGACCCCGATGGGATCGATATGCCAAATCCCAGGATAGGAACGGAAATTCATTGGCGCACCACGTTCACTACGCAGAATTCCGCACTCCGACGCGTAGACCGGTGCCGCAGGCCCCGGACTGGTATCAAATGTCCCACCCGCAAAATCGATCCTGAACCCGGATAATAGCTCTGTGAACCGACCCGCATCGTCCACCCGGAACGCACCGCGAACCTCGAGGTCTTCGACCGCGTTTCGACCAAGCATATTTGCTGAATCGTTATCCAGCCCATTCTGGGATCGCTGAACCGCAAATGGAATCATCACCATGACGCCGAAAACACCGATCGTCGCGACAGCCAGCGACGTCAGAACTTCGATAATCGAAATCCCCCGCCTGCTTGATTTGAATATGGATGTTTGGATCATTTGTAATTTCCAAAGAGAACTAACGTCTTTTGTCTACCTAGTTGTTCGCCGAAACCGTTAACGCGTCACTGCGGGATTGCTCGATCAGCAAGTTGAACTCATCCCGATCCATGTTATAGAAACCAGTCAACGACCCGTAAGTCTGCCCCCGAGTCGGAGCAGCATTATTGAAGCCCACGGTGGTCGCTCCGGTGATGTTGCTGACACTCACCCACAGACTTTCGTTGTCGCTCGATGCCACCGGCACCGCACCGCCGACTTCATTGGGAGATTCGGTGACAAACAGATACAACGGACCCAGCGGAACCCGACGCGCCGTCAACAACCCGAGACTTGGATTGCCAGAGGCATCAACTCTGAACCCCTGATAGAAGACATCGCTCACTCCTCCTGAACCGTCAAAGACAACCGCAATGTCATAATTGAGCAGTGTGAACGGGGGCGTATCGGCCTCAAAATCAGTAACCACTGGTTCGAACACCTGAGTCAACTGCAACCCATTGTCCAACACTTCGAATCCGGAAAGTCGCAGATCGATCATGTAACTCTGGGGCAGATCTTTGACCGACGACCGCAACAATCGTGGCACCCGACGGATCACAAACGTGGCACCATCGGTGGGAACCGGCAAATAACCGGTACTTACACACGTAATCGGATCCTTTATCCCGCCACGGCTCAGCACCAAATCCAGCCTGGTTGGGTTGGATGGATCCGCTTGAGCCGAAATGATTCGATATTCAACCGACGAACTGTTGAACGCGATCGAATCTCCCGCCTGGACGATATCCAATTCGACCTGCTCAAGCGGCATTGGGATCTCAAGTTCTATTTCGTCGTCACTATTGAGGGTAACATTGCTGATGGCGGCACCGGCATCGTCACCGGTGTAGTTGGGAACCCTTCTCAGGATGCCAACTTCGGTGACGGCAAACTGAAAATCACCGGCATCGCTTTGGATAAAGTTCGGATTGCGCCGCAGCAAAATACCAGCCACCCCATCGATCCGCGCCTGCTGACTGGCCGCCGCAAACGAAGACGCAACAACTCGCGAAGCTTCACGAATGCCGCGTTCGCGGTTGATCGACCGGACTCTTGGAATGATCAAGGCAACAAGCGTGACAATGATGGTCAAAACGACCAGCAGTTCAACAAGCGTAAACCCACGACCATGTTTTGCTGAATGTTTCATATGCTCGCTTCTCATTGAACGCTCCTCCAACTATCAGGGCCGGGCTGGTAATCAGCCGGCGTTCCGTTGATATTCAAAAGTCTCTCCGAAACGAGAAACGGTCGAATCTGGGTCGGAAGAACCGGCATCGCGTAGTACGCCAGCGGATCCATGTGAGTAATCGGCACTGCTGGCGAGGTAAAGTCACCAGCGGTAAACATGTGATGCTCAATGGACAGCCCTACCAGCGATTGTTCCCGTCTCCATACTCCATCAGCCAACTCGTCGGGAGTCGTCGCGTCCCCAACGGATCGCAGCCACTCCTGCTGCCATTGAAGGTAAATCGGCTCGCCCCAGGCATCGACAACTTCCGGGATTTCGTCGCCGTCGGTATCACCGACCGCACTCCCGCCAAGCAAATCAATTGCGGATGTGCCATCGGTATCAATTCCGGTCAACAGCGTGTAAAGCAACTCTGACCTGTCGGCCGCTTCTTCGTCGACACCATCGTTGACATTCGAATCCGGAGTAATTCCCCAACCCGTTCGAGCCTGCCATCGACTCCAGCGGTCGACCGCCGGCAGTGTTGATCCAAAATCGTCCACGCCAGCAAACAGCCTGATTGGCATCCCGGGCGTCGCCAGAACAGTCGCTCGATCGATACCAAGCGACTCAAAGTAGGCGAACAAAGTATCGGTCGGAAACCGGCCAATGACTTCGTCTCCGGAGCGTGAACCGTCGGGCAGCTCTGCCCGAATCAAATCCGCCAAAATCATCCGTCGGATGTTTCTGGTGTGAACAAGGCCCGCACCCGGAGCCAATGCGGCCGCGATCGAATTGGCAAGCCCTGCCGGAACTGGCGAGCGACGAACCTCGTAGTCCTCCAACTCGGATTCGAGAATCTGTTGGATGATGTTGATCCGCGAACGGGTTGCAGCAACCGCTGCGTCGTTTTGGGCTTCACCCATCACACCCACGGCAAGAGATGCCATGATCGCGATGATGGAAACGACCAACAACAACTCGATCAGCGTAAAACCCTGATTTTTATAGCGTCGACTTTTCATGTTATTCTCCAGCCGAACGATTACTGACGTTGATTGATAAATTTGTCCAACCGACCATCCGCAAAATTGCAAATGTTGTCATTGGCCGCCACACCTTGTGCAAAGACAAAGCCTTGATTGGTTCCGTTGACCACGCCAAAATCACCATCAAGCCCCGGGGCAATCAACTGGAACGTATTGGGATTGGCAAACTCAGTTGGATTGCCCATCGCATCCTGTGCGACGTGGTAGGCAGCACCCCTGATGGGTGAAAAGTAAGAGCCCGAATCGCGATAAAGAAAGAATCGCTGCGCACCATTTTTCTTTGCGAATTCCTGATTGTAGACAGCAACTGCCGGGAAAGTTCCTGCTTCTGTCACAGGCACCTCATTCGTCGGGTCGAAGAAACGCTGCTGGTCTACCTGATGGAACATACGTCGCCTGGCCTGATCCGTTTGAGCATCGGACATTTGCGCGCCACCCACAAAGAAATTGACCCCAAAACCAACCGGCACAACATCCGCACCTGCAAATCCACCGGTCAATGGGTACTGCCTGTTGTTCACGACACCAGATAGCCAGAACGCCAAACTCGTTTGCTGATTCAAAAACTGGCCGACACTGTTCCACCAAACTTCGAGTCGCGCACTTGACCAACCCGCTGGCGTTTCCAACTCGCGATGATTGGGAGAAAGCTTGCTCAAAAACGGCAGAAACCTCCTTCGAAACAACGGATAGTCAACAGGAGCTCCATCGGGGTAGGGCGCATTCATTATCTCAAAACTGGGCGGATAAAACCCGTTCTCGATTCTGAACTGCTCAATCGCCGCGTTCATCTGCTGAATCTCGTTCTGCACGGCAACCTCGCGGGCACGACTGATTGCCGGGGCACCCACGGCAACCAACAACCCGACAAGCAATCCGATGATTGAGACAACGATCAGAATCTCGACCAGCGTGAAACCCGTGCGGCCGGAGGATCCCCGGCGGGGGTCAGTTGTGTAATGGATTGTCATGACAGCTCTCTCTTTTGAATTTTCTGAGTTGGTTTCATTCAGGAAAAAGGATGGGGGTGGAGCGGCTTGCGCCGTCCGACCCTCCCGATCCCGGGAGGGTGGTATCTGGCTGGCTACTTGTTGCCACCGGTAAGACCGGAAATGATCGCGATCAATGGCATGAACAACGAAGCCACAATGAACAGGACGACCAGACCAAGGAAAATAATCATCAATGGCTCGATCAGTTTCATCATTCCGTCGGTGATCGCTTCGACTTCTTCTTCGTAGTAGTCGGCGACCTTGTAAAGCATCGTGTCCAGTTCACCGGTCTCTTCGCCTACGTCGATCATGTTCACGACAAGGTCTTCAACGACAGGTTTCTTGTATTTGAGGAAGTACCACGCGAAACCGCACAGACAACAGGCGACCGACGCGTAAGCCACGCCGAACCAGAAATCCGGCTTGATGAACAACACTCCCAACGGTGGAAGCGACATCGTGGCACAGAAGAAGAACAACGCGACCGGATGGAAACCGGGGCTCGAGTTGGCCTTCATCGGGTTGGCGATCGTGTCACCGGAGCGGATCGAATCGGTGACGCGCGAGTAGATTTTTTCGAACATCGCGTTACCGGACGTTTCACGCGTGATCGTCAGGCCTTCGATGATTGGAACACCGCTGGCAACCAGAGCACCAAGGGTTCGTGTTGTACGGGCAAGGTTCGACTTTTCGACCAGCTTTCCGATCACCGGAAGCTTGAGCAAAAACAGGTGCCAACCCATCCTCCCGGCGCGGAACTTACACACCAGCGAAACGAACAGCATCATCCCGATGGGGATCAGCGGGAACAGGAACCATAACTTACAGACACGATCCGAGATCGCCATCAGCAACTGCGTCATCGCAGGCAGCGGAATTCCGAATTCGTCGAACATCTTCTGGAATTCCGGAATGATGAACAACATGATAAACGTCAGAATACCGATCGTGAAAATCACAACCATGATCGGATAGATCATCGCACCGATGACTTTACCTTTGAGCTTTTGCGTTCGCTCCTTGAATTCGGCCAGACGTCGCAGAATCAACTCCAGCGAACCACCGGCCTCGCCGGCCTTGATCATGTTCACGTACAAACGGTCAAAGACCTTGGGTGATTTCGAAAGAGCCTCCGACAACGACGCTCCACTTTCAATCTCATCGCAAACATCGATCAGGGAGTTCTTGAGCGCCCCGGGAGGCGATTGGTCTTCGAGAATTTTCAGACTGCGAAGAATCGGCAAACCCGCGTCCTGCAGAATCGAAAGCTGCCGGGTGAAGGTCACCATCTTCTTGCCGCCGGCACCGCCAAGGGCAAAAGTCTTACGGCTGGCAGCACCCTGCTGGCCGGCTTTGGTTGCAGATTTCTGAGGCGCAATTTTGGTCACAAAGTAACCCATCGAGCGGATCGTGGCCTGAGCCTCGTCCTGCGTGGGCGCCTCGATGACGTCGCGAATTTCCTGACCCTGAGGGTCCATGGCCTCGAATTGATACGTAGGCATTTCAGTCAGTCCAAAAAGTAATTAAGTATTCAGTGGGAGGCGACAACCGAAGCCGTCGCCGCGTCGTTGATTCATTAAACGTCAGGCGTCGAGCACCGTCTCGCGGATGACCTCTTCGGCCGATGTCGTTCCGTCGATGACATAGTCGATACCCATATCACGCAGCAAAATCATGCCCTTTTCCTTGGCACGATTACGCAAGTCATCCGTCGTTTTGTTCTCCATGATCATCTCACGAAGCTCATCGTCCAGGATCATCAGCTCAAACAGGCCAATGCGTCCCTTGTATCCGGTGTTGGCGCAGCTTCCGCAGCCCACCCCGCGATAGAACTTTTTGCCTTCGACCCGGGCAGGGTCGATTTCCAGTTCGGTCAACATCTCGGGAGTCGGATCGATCTCTTCGCGGCATTCGGCACAGATCCGGCGAACCAGGCGCTGAGCCAAAATGGCTTCGACCGTGGCGGTAATCAAAAAGGCAGGCACGCCCATGTCCTTGAGTCGCGTCACGGTGCTGGGTGCATCGTTGGTGTGCAAGGTACTGAACACGGTATGCCCGGTCAGCGATGCCTGAATCGCAATTTCAGCCGTTTCATAATCGCGAATCTCGCCGACAAGAATCTTGTCCGGATCCTGACGCAGGATCGCACGCAGTGCCGTCGCGAAAGTAACGCCGATGTCGTGGTTGATCGGAATCTGGATGATCCCGTCGATGTCGTACTCGACCGGATCTTCGGTGGTGATCAGTTTGTCTTCGTCGCTGTTGAGTTCCGAGAGAGCCGAGTACAGCGTCGTCGTTTTCCCCGAACCCGTTGGCCCGGTCACCAAAATGATGCCGTTGGGTTTTGAGATGACTTCACGGAACTGACCCATGATGTCAGGATTCATCCCCACATTGTTCAAATCCAGGGAAACAACCGACCGGTCAAGAACCCGGCAAACAACGCTTTCGCCAAACATCGTCGGCATCACGCTGACACGAAGGTCAACCGGGTGGCCGCCAACGGTCAACTCGATGCGACCGTCCTGCGGCAGACGTCGTTCGGAAATGTTCAGGTTCGCCATGACCTTGATCCGCGTCGTGATCGCGAAAGCCAGGTGGCGGGGCGGAGGAACCATCTCGAACAGAACCCCGTCGGCCTTGATGCGGATGCGGAATTCGTCCTCGAAAGGCTCAAAGTGAATGTCGCTGGCGTGGTCTTTGATGGCCAGCAGCAACACCATGTTCAACAGCTTTCGAACCGGAGCACTATTGGCCAGTTCGGTCATGTCACCCAGGTTGATCGGGCCGTCACCGGCCAACGCCAACGAAGCAGCCTTGAGCTCATTGTCGATCTCAAGCTCTTTGATGATGCTTTCGATGCTCTCGGAATCTTCGTTGAAGTACTTGTCGATCAGCTTGAGAATCAAGGGCTCCGAGGCGACCAACAAACGGATCTCGTAACCGAGAAATCGACGCAGCTCGTCCTGCATGGCGATGTTTTGCGGATCACAAGTCGCCAACGTCAGCACGTTGTCATTAAGCTGCAACGGAATCACGCGGTACAACTGGGCCATCGAATCGGAGACCGCTTCGCGGTGCGGGCCATCGATGATCTCACGGTCAATGCCATCCAGATCAATCGTCTGCAAACGAAACTGCTCGCCCAACGACGCAATCAGTTCGTCGTCGGTGACCAAGCCCATATCCATCGCGATACGACCGATCAACTGACCGCCCTGCGATTGCGATTGCTCTTCGACCAACATCTCCAACTGATCGTCGTTGATGTAGCCAAGGTCAACAAAAATTTGTCCGAGCTTACGTCCGGCCATAGTTACTCAAGGGTTTGGGTTTGGGTTGCCTTCATGTTTGTTTTATTGGGAAGGTTGCCCTTCCTGGCGATCACTCGCCGACTCTGTTTGTCACTCGCTGTGTGCCAACTGGTATAAAAAAGGCCTCATCGAGAGGTGCGACCGCTGCCAACGGTCACACGGTTAATAGTCGTCGTCATCGCCATCCTCTTCGAACTCGTCGTAGTCGTCATCGCCAAGCGAGCCCTCGGCATCAATCTTTCGCCGGGCCTGAGCGATACGCTTGGCCAGGGAGTCCGGATTCTGAGCCTTGCCCAAAACCGCTTCCATTTCAACTTTCTCTGCTTCCCAGAGGTCATACAGACAGTCATCCATCAACTGCATTCCAAATTTGGCTCCGGTTTGAATCGCGGAGTTGATACGGAATGTTTTGTTTTCGCGAATCAAGTTGCTGATCGCCGAAGTCACCACCAACGATTCGTATGCCGCACAGCGACCACCGCCGATTCGCGGCAGCAGCGTTTGAGCAAGCACACCGATCAGTGATGTGGAAAGCTGCGTTCGAATCTGGTCCTGCAGGTTGCCCGGAAACGCATCGATAATACGGTTGACGGTTCCCTGAGCACTATTGGTGTGCAACGTTCCGAAAACGATGTGACCCGTTTCCGCAGCAGAGATCGCCGCTTCGATGGTTTCGAGATCGCGAAGCTCACCCACGAGGATCACGTCGGGATCCTGACGCAGAGCGCGACGGATGGCTTCGGCGAAACTGGGCACGTCAACGTTGACTTCACGCTGATTGATCGTGGACTTTTTGTGGTAATGGTAAAACTCGATCGGATCTTCGATCGTGATAATGTGATGGTCGATCGTCTCGTTGAGCAGGTTGATCAACGACGCCAACGTCGTTGACTTTCCCGAACCGGTGGGCCCGGTGACCAAGAACAATCCCCGTGGCCGGTGGATCATCTTGACAACCGACTCAGGCAACCCGAGTTGCTCCGGAGTCAGTTTGTCGTTGGGAATCTGACGAAGCACCATCGAGATGAAGCCGCGTTGCTTGAAGACCGAGACGCGGAATCGCGCCTGCTCACCAAACGCAAAACCAAAGTCACATGAGCCTGATTCCTGAAGCTCCCGCTGGCAGCGTTCGGGTGTGATGCTCTTCATCAAGGAGACGGCGTCATCCGCTTCAAGCGTCTTCGTTTCAAGCTTCCTCATTCGACCGTGCAGGCGGAAGACGGGGGGCTGACCCACCACGATGTGGATATCACTAACGCCCTGCTTGATTGCAGCCTGTAACAGCTTGTCGATCAGGACTTGAGCCATGAGAAAACGCTCGATTGTGAGAAGAGAAATGTGTCCGTGCTGGGACCATTATTGCCATCAATGGCCAAAAGGCTAGAAAACACGCCATTGGTAGACCTCGATGGGGCCATTGAGTGCACAACCGCCTCAATGTGATGCCGGGGAACTGCCCATGCGATCGCTTGCTAATGACCCCTCTTCCGAGCCGTATGTATCCCCTGGAATCGCTTCCACCCGAATGGGAGGAAGTCGAGCCGCTACCAAGCCAATGGGCGGCCAAAAGGAGGGCCCGGTAACCCGCTCCCCGATGAAAAAACAATGCCCGCGACGGTTTAGAGCGAGTCGATATCCTCAAGCATGTTCCTGAATGCCAGGTCCTCCTGCTCCGTCTTTTTCGCGACCCGATAGACCTCGTCAAAGGTCGTGATCCCTCGAATCGCTTTGAGCATCCCATCGGTGTAAAGCGTTGACATGCCATTCTTTATGGCTTCGACCCGGATTTCGTTGGTCGGTGCCCCCTTGAACATCATCTCGCGCAATTTGCTGTTGATGAGCATGAGTTCGTAGATACCGATACGCCCCCGGTAACCCGACTTGCCACAGTA
>CALFWR010000012.1 GCA_937928555.1 uncultured Pirellulaceae bacterium | reverse complement strand
AACATGGTCAAGATCGTCACGTGGTACGACAACGAGTGGGGCTACAGCTCACGCACTGCGGACCTGATCGCAAAGATTGGTTAGTGCAACGAGTGGCAACGATTCAGCCAAAAATTAACCCGGATTATTCACGAGGCGTGGGCGTCAGAATCAGTTCCGATAGTGATCCGCTGTTCTGATGCGATGAAACGATCGCTATGGTTTTCATCTATCAGATGATTCGCAATTCTTGTTGAAATTCAGCTTTTCCTTTGCTCCCGTTGGCCAGGCGTAGAATCAACGCCCGTCATCGTGAATAATCCGGGATTAAGGCTGCCAGTTGCGTAACTCGCGCCTCCGAAGCTGTAATTTTTTCGATCACCCTCCCATTTGAGCTCATTTGGGAGGGTCGGCGTCCCACCGCCGGCGAGGGTTGCCGGTGCCTGGCATTGCCAGTTGGAAAGCATTGCCGTTGCGGTGAACAAAGTCACCAACCTCTCGGAGGCGAGTCGGCAGTTGAGAATTCCATTACGACGAATATGTTTCCATCTATATGTTTCCATCTGCCGCCGGCCTAAAGCCTTGGAGAGCCCAGCTGCTTTGACAGGAAATTGTGAATCTAGGATTTGTCACGAAACAAGTTCCCTTTTCTTGAGACTAAACCGAGGTAACCCGTCGCGTAAGCGAGGATTTTTACCTGTGCAACCCCCGCCTCGCTGACGCGTGGGGTTGGCAACACGAGGCCCGCCATGATGCTGCTAAACGTGTCAAAAACCAGCAACTTTCAAAGCGTTTCGGGATCGCTTGCGAAGAAGGTACGCCCGCTGGTCACCAAAAGCACAACAACCGCTCAGATCGCTCAACGCTTGCCTGCAAAAGTCTTCGCAGACCCCACCCTCTGCGTCGTTTCTTCATGCACCGGCCCGGCAATTCAAAAACATGCCTAGTGGTGTGTCAGCATTGGATTTTAGGGTTAGCCGTTTTGGCGACAGCCACGGTTCCGAAACGAAAAACCGGGGCTAACGCCCAAACGGCTGATCTGGACAATCCTAATTCTTAATGCTGACAGACCACTAGCGATCAGTACTCTGTTGGGCGAACTGCCTGAACTGGGCTTTCTGAGTCGGGGTCAGATCGCCAAGCTCGTTGGAGTTGCGCCGATGAATTCTGATGCTGGCAAACACGCTGGCAAGCGTCGAACAGGCGGAGGTCGTTGTTACGTGAGACGGGTGCTGCACATGGCGACATTGACCGCGACTCGATTTAACCCCGGATTATTCACGATGCGTGGGCGTCAGAATCAGTTCCGACCGTGATCCACGACTCTGATGCGATGAAACGATCGCTGTGGTCTTCATCTACCCGATGATTCACATTTCTTGTTGAAATTCCGCTTTTCCCTTGCTCTTGTTGGCCAGACGTAGAATCAACGCCCGTCGTCGTGAATAATCCGGGTTAACACGACGATCAAAGAGCTTTACGAAAGACTCTTGACCGCTTGCCTCCACGACTTCGGTTCACCTCGTTGATGAATTCCAGAACAAGGAAAGTTTCCAACGGACACCGCGTTCCTCGGGGGAACTGAAAGCCACGCCACGCCTCGTGAATAATGCGGGATTAAAACCGTCGCTTAGTTGGCTCTTTTGAGTTCCAAGATTCGTGAGTTTTTGTTCTCGCTGGCGTCGAAGCTTTTCGGGGCAGCGGTGCCGGGTGCACTCCAGATCATCTCGATGCCGTCTTCGCTTTTGCGGAAAAGGCCTTCGACTGTTGGGCTGCCGGGAAGATCCGCGACGATGGTGAGCGGGCAAGCCATCTTTCGGTCGAGTTCTATCGGAACTCCGAACGTAATTTTGGCTTTCTCTTGCATGTCCCCCTGATGGATGATCAAAGTGGAACTGCCAAGGTCTCGACGGTAAATGGTCAGGCTTTGTTGGCGAACCTCGTCATTCGGAATCGGCTGGCCATTAAGCACCGATGAGGAAACGGTCCACATTCCGCGTAGGTCGTTTTCGTCTATCGATTCAATCGCAGCAGGAGCGATGCTCGATTTGTTGGCATTCAAGCTTTTGAGATTTTCGGGATCAATCGCGGGTTTGGCGACGGTGACGGTTTGTTGCCCGGTTTTTGATCTGGCTTTTTTGGATCCATTGCTTTTCGCAGACTCACGCTTCACGGATCCTTGTTCGGCGGTTTCTTCAGGTTTGTTGCTGGCAGATGCGACTTGCGGTTTTTCCGGTGCAACGGGACGTTTATTGCTGGTTGGTGTTTCGTTTGCAGCCAGCGGACTTGGAGCTGGTTCAGAATTGGCGGCGGACCCCGGCTTCATCTTCTGATTCGGTTTGGCAGCTAAATGATTCAGATCTTTGTCCGAGGCACTGACCTCCTGTTTGGCAGGTTCGACATCCTGCGCGGCACTGTCATCGTGGGCTATCACGTTTGTTGAATCGGCAGGCTTGCTCGCTTGTGACTCAGGAGTCACATCGGATTCGTTTGTCGCGAGAAAGTTTTCCGATGGTGCGATAACACCGTCGGCTGTGTTGGCGACGGACCGCTCGAAGGGATTGTCATTCTGGTAGTCACTGGCCGCCCACGCGGCGCCGATGCCGGCAGCAATGCCCGCTGCACAGATTGCAATTTTCTTGACCATGATTAAATAGAATGTTGGCTCAAGTTGTGATTTGGAAGGTAGTCGCAGTATAGTCGGGATGAGAATGCCTTTGAAAAAATACTGATTCTCAGGCGATTGCACCGGTGATTCAAATGTGAACCCGGATTATTCACGACGACGGGCGATAATTCTACGTCTGGCCAACAGGAGCAAGGGAAAAGCTGAAATTCAACAAGAAATGTAAAT
>CALFWR010000011.1 GCA_937928555.1 uncultured Pirellulaceae bacterium | reverse complement strand
GGTCCGGATTATTCACAAGGCGTGGGCGTCAGAATCAGTTCCGGCACTGATCCGCGATCCGGATGCGTTGAAACGATCGCTGTGGTTTTCATCTACCAGATGATTCAAATTTCTTGTTGAAATTCAACTTTTCCCTTGCTCCTGTTGGCCAGACGTAGAATCAACGCCCGTCGTCGTGAATAATCCGGGATTGGAGACCCGCATTGCCGACGCGGTCGTGTTGATGCTAATCGTCTTGCTGGACAATCTGGCGTAGTTTCAAGTCGAAAGTTTGGCCGGCGGACAGCGCCGTGTAGTCCTTTTCGTCGGGTAAATCGGTTTTCCCACGGTCGTAGAAGAAAACCTTGCCTCTGCCGACGATTTCCGCGACCGAGCCCTGAACCTTCAGACCGGTGGCTTCGTCGATGCCGATTCCCAGCAGTTGCGGGTAGCGATCAGCCAGCTTGGTCATGTCTTTATGCCTTCCCCGTTGGGAAAAGTGCTGATCGATCGCGACTCCGGGCAGGAATCCGAGTCCACGCTCGTAGCCCGGAGCCATGATGTCAAAATTCGCCACCGGGTTGGCTCGGGCAAGATATCCGCCCTGAATCGAAGCCCCGGCGGACGATCCGCCAATCACGCCGCCGCGGGAAAGGACTTCTTTCATCAGCTTGTGAGCCCGGGTCCCGTAGTAGGAATCGGCAAAGTTCCACTGTCGCCCGCCGCCGAACCAGACGCCGGTGGCCCGTTTCATGATTTTGAGGAAGTCTTCGTCAGAGTTGGCTTGGTTGCGGTCTTTGGTGTGGAAGACCGTCGCCGAGGCGACACCCATTCGCTTCCATTGCCTGATGATCGAGGGCCTGTCAGAGACCGAATCCCGTTCGGTACAGGGCACGTAGACCATGTGGGCGTCTTTGCCACCGGCAAGCTCAACCATTTCATTCATCAGACCTCGGGGCATGCCGCCGCCACCGACAATGAACAGGGTTCCTTTCTCGACAACAGGCGCCGGCGGTTTGGGTTCGGGAAAGGCCGGTAGCTGACGTTCGATTGCATCGCGTCGCCATGCCGTCAAGTCCACCACGCTGTTATAAGGGCTGGACCTTTTGCCCGTTACGTTGGCCAGGTGTTGAACGCGAGACGGCTGCCGGTCATTGGACGCAATCGCAAAGGTGACTTTTTCCTGACCTAGGGTGATGCACTTGCGGCCGCGCAGGACCATCGCGGTGTCTTGCGGGATCCCGATCGCCACCGCGAGAGGCTTGGCGGCTAATGCTTTGTCGATTGATTTCCTGTTTGATGAATCGTCGTAGTTGCCGTAGAGAATTCCATCGGGAACAAGGTTCAGCGCTTTTGCAGGCAAAGAATCAGGATCACCGGTGTCGTGGCGAAACTTGCCCAAGCGGGTGAGCACCGGGCCGACCGCGCAGGCAACGCCGCCACGATCGATGACGGATTTGAGAGACGGCTGAATCTGGTCAAGGACGCTTTGGTGTGAGTCGGTGACGGGATCGCTGGAGTGCAGCAGGACGCCGACTGCTTCGGAGAGTAACGCTTTGATTTGATCGATGTCGACGGAGTCTTTTTCGAACAACCGAATCGACTCGTGGTCGTTTGGGAGAATGTTGAGAATCTTTTGATCAAGTCCATCGTCCAGCAGTAGCACGACGACCTTGCTGGTCTCCTGTTCGATCGATCGCTTGAACAAATCAATTGTGGATCTGTCGATCGCCGGGCCCGCGCAGGCGATCACGGAACCATTGATTTTCAGATCCAGCGGCCAGATCGAAAAATCCTCGTCGAATTTCTGGGCTGCGAGCGGATATGTGGCCGCGAAAGCCAGCAGAACGATGCTTGCCAGAAACGAAAGGGACTGCAATGGCATTGGTATGGTCGATCGTTGCATCGTTTTTCCCCTGTGTTTGACCCCAGATTATTCACGACGACGGGCGTTGATTCTACGCCTGGCCAACGAGAGCAAGGGAAAAGCTGAATTTCAACAAGAATCGCGAATCATCCGAGAGATGAAAACCACAGCGAGCGTTTCATCGCATCAGAGACGCGGATCACTGTCTCAACTGATTCTAACGCCCACGCCTCGTGAATAATCCGGGGTGAATAATCCGGGTTGACTGACAACGCCCAGTGTACCCGATGAAGGCCGCCCAAAGCAGAACGCGAGATGTGCTTTGATGCATTGGTGTATTGGGGCACATCCGGGCACATCCTTCGCCTGGCAATTGAAGGCTTGGGCCTTTAGACTGATCGTGTTGGCATCCATCACACTACGGAGATTACTTGCGTGACCCTGAAAGAAACAATTGACCAGTACAAACAGCAGTCCGCGGGGAAGGCCTCGCCAGAGATGATCGCCATCATGCAGCGCAGCACCGGAGAGCTTCAGGCGTCCGTCGAGCAGCGTTCGATTCCGGCGATCGGTGACACGCTGCCGACTTTTGCGCTTCCGGACTCCTCCGGCAACGAAGTTTCATCAGCGAAGCTTTTGGAATCGGGACCGTTGGTGGTGACTTTTTTCCGGGGCATGTGGTGACCGTACTGCAACTTTGAGCTGGATGCTCTCAATACTGCGGTCGCAGAATTCCAAAAGATGTCGGCAACGCTTGTCGCCGTTTCTCCCCAGTCGGTTGAGCACAATCGCAAGCTGATCGAATCGCGAAACCTCGACTTCGAAATCCTTCACGACGCCGACAATGCCTACGCCGACCAGCTGGGTCTCAAGCACGGCTTTCCCGATGACCTGAAAGAAGTCTACGGCCAGTTCGGCATTGATCTTGACCAGTTCAACGGCAACACGAAGTGGGAGCTTGCGATCCCGGCTCGTTTCGTGGTCCGTCCCGACGGCAGCATCGCCGCTGCAGATTTCAACGCCGACTACACGCTCCGCCCGGAGCCCACCGCAACGGTAGCCGTTGTCCAGGCCTTGGGATAATTGATCCGGGTAGATTATTGGACTGACGGACCGACACGTTTGAAAAAGCCGGCTGCCCTTGCGCGCCGTGTAGGCCGGACCAAGGACGCGAGCCACGCATCCGCAATCCACTCCTTCAAATAAAATTCAATCTCGCCGCTGTCCGACGTTCCGGCAATCGCTCCTTTTCCGCTTCAGCGCCGCCCGCGCCAACGGGATCCGAAGGCCGTATTTCTGTAAAACTGGAAATGTGGCCTTGCCTGCCGGTTCGCCCATTAAATTTCCAGGACAACCAATTCCGGATTATTCACGAGGCGTGGGCGTGACTTTCAGTTCAGCCAATGAACGCCGTATGCCAATGAACGCCGTGTCAGTCCGCGTAAAATCCCTTTCCTGAACTTCATCGGCGAGGTGAACCGAAATTTCCGAGGCGAACCCGGTGTCGCGTTAGCTTTTGTGTGGTTCAACCGGACCTACGCCCGTCGTCGAGAATAATTCCGGCCAATGTGTCAGAGTTCGCAAGATCCCTGGTGAACAAGTCCGTGACAACATCGTCGAACTCCACATCCTCGATCCCGAAGAAGTTGACGGGATTGAATTGGGTCAAAACAGCTCCAGATGCATTGTCGGCGGTGGAACGAACGATCGAACCCTCGACGTTATCACTGACACGCAATTGACTTGACGAACCACTTCCGTCAATCACGAATCGTGTCGTCTCCGACGGTAAGACATTAAAGAGGTTGGGCTGCTCTAGCGATCCGTTGACACGTGCAACAGTTACCGAAGAGTCAAAAGTGATCTGAGCGGTTTCCGTTTGTTGACCACCATCTGCTTCAACGGTGATTCGGTTTCCGAAGGACGTACTTCCAACGGCCGTATAGGTTTGGTTTTGGCGGGAATCATTTTGGTTGTTGATGTAAATTCGATCCGTTCCATCTCCCGAACGGATATCCAAAGGCCCCTGAATTCGCGCCAGGTCCCCATCGGCGTCTCGGTTGGTTGATCCAATCATAAACGTATCATCGCCACCGCCGGTTTCGACGATCGTTGGTGCCCAAATTGCCCGCGCGGCAATGTAATCGGTGGCATTGTTGGAGCCCAGAATCGTCAATTCGTCGACTTCACCCGCGAATTCAACTGTCCCGCCGCCGATGCCGGTGATCGTCTGATTCTCTCTAAACGCCACGTTGAGGCCATCTCCGCCGGCACCACTGATTTGTACCGTGGGGCTATCGATTCCATCCGTTTCGGCGATAGACCCGAGAAAACCACCAACCCACAGGCTTACATTTTCAAACAAAATCTGATGTTGGATTGCGTCCAAATTTCCCTGGCTGGCGTCTCGCGTTGACGAGATTTGAGCAAAGTCAGCGTTGAAAATACTGATATCCTGCGCGGTCTCGGAGACAAAGAAGTTATCTTCGGATCCTCCCGATCCCACAAACTGGTTGAAATTTAGTAACTCGATCACGCTTCCGGACGTCGTTAGTGTCGTGACCGAACCGGCAATCTCCCAATCGTACTGTCGCGTTGGGTCATCATCTGTAAGGATCGCCGAAGTATCGGTGTCAGCCGAAACGATGTAGCGTTCAATGCTATCCTCCAGTGAGATTTGCGTGCCTTGCGTCAGATCATTCCCCGCGCCATCAAGGCTAATTTGAATGCGCCCGTCACCGCGGAGATCGGTGCTGTTTCGCCGGTCGACGATATCAAAACCGTCCCCTCCGTCGAACAGGCCTCGACCAAGATCACGATAAACAAACCGGTCATCTCCTGCCTCACCTTCGGCGCTAATAATGCCAAAGCCCGGGTCCAATCCTCCGTCCAAAATGATTGAGTTGCTAACTCTTGGCTGTTGTCCGTTGAACCGGATCACGTCATCTCCCGCACCGGCCCTGACCCCAAGAACACGGGCACCCGAAACTAGCGTTTCACCGGTGGCGCCGTTATTGGAAAGGTTGAAGACGTCATCGCCCGCTCCGGTCACGATGGTGTTGGCGCCATTGAACGAGATGTTTCCATTGATGTTTCCGATCACGATCAACGGATCGCCGAGGAGGAAAGTACCCGGAGGTGGGGAAGGCGTTTCGCCCACTCGGAAACTGGTTTGGACCAAATTTCCTTCATCGCCAATGACGGTAATACTTTCAGCGCCGCTGATTGAAATGGGGTTCGTAATCCGTTGATCGATCTCTATGGAATCGCCAGCGGGTGATCCTGAAATTCCCAAGCCACCTTCCTGTCGTCCCAAGTTCAATCGAATCCCATTGCTTGAGTCGATCCCTTCTTGCAGCGTGTCGTTAATTCGGATGTCGACGGTGTTTTCGTCAACAAAGCGCACTTCAACAACGTCTGCCTGGGATGTTCCAGTGAACAGTGGCGCATCGGAAAACGTCGTTAACATTTTTCGGTCTTCCAACTGACCGTAGTTGTGTTTTCGGTGCCGAGACATAGTTCTGGTGTTTTTGTTTACGCGTTTCATCACGATAAACCTCCGGCTTTTTCTGAAAACATGTTTCGTGCAAAATCAACTGGTTGCTTAATTGGACGGCTTCCGCATTATGCTGTCGGTGAAAACGGTTGACCAGGCACTTTCACTGCACGACCCGAAAGCGGGTTCAATGATGATGGCGCGGCATTTGTCGCTCGTCTCGACGAAACTAATACTACAGCGCAAGACGTCGCCTGCTTGCACAGCATGCGGAAGCTTTCAGCAACTTGCAGTCGCAATATGCTGTGTGAAGCTTGGAAACATGCGCTGTAGTACTAACCATCGGGAGCCAATAACATGACACCCCACTCAAAAGTTAAGCGATGTCAGAAACCCTGCAGTTTGGATGGACCCCACGTAGAAAACAACTAAAAACACCCTAAACGTTCCGGATTGCTCTCTGACGCCCCAAAGTGCATCCCTGCGGCGCAGGGTCTCCGGGCTTGAGAATCGCCTTCAGGGCTCGAAGCGTTTCCGTTCAAACCGGCTCCACATGCCGCTTGCGCCGCGCATCTGGCCTTCATGGCGCGAGCCGGCGAGGTAGCTGGCGGCAGCAGGAAGCAGATACCGCTCACGTTGTCGCAAGTCGAGTTTGTACGGCGTTGGGGTTTGCGCGTGTTGCCCTTGGGCTAAGCACGGACTGGCCGCTCTGGCGGTTGGGCGGTTGGGCTAACACAAATCGGGAGCGATATCTGGAGTTGTTCGCCAAGCTGCTTGATGCGGCCGATGCTCCGTTATCCGACCGGGC
>CALFWR010000010.1 GCA_937928555.1 uncultured Pirellulaceae bacterium | reverse complement strand
GATTATTCACGACGACGGGCGTTGATTCTACGTCTGGCCAACAGGAGCAAGGGAAAAGCTGAAATTCAACAAGAAATGTAAATCATCCGGTAGATGAAAACCACAGCGATCGTTTCATCGCATCAGAGTCGCGGACCACTGTCTCAACTGATTCTGACGCCCACGCCTTGTGAGTAATCCGGGTTGAAATGAGCCAACGTTCGGTTGTGAATCAATCGGGTTTATTTGCCATTTTCGCGGACACGATCGCGGAGGGCTTCCAATTCGGCACGCATTTCCGCCTGCATCTTTTCAATACGTTCCCGCATTTCTTTCATTGCCGGGGCACGCATTTCCACTTGCATCTTTTCAATACGTTCCCGCATCTCTTTCATTGCTGGGGTAGGAGTAAAGCCAAGGCGTCTTTCTCCTTCAGGGTCAATGATCAGCCCGGGGCCGAACTGTCTGAACTCCATGTCGAATTCGGGCAGTTCGGGAACAAAAAGTCCGCGAGCGCCGCCAAAGCCACCGAAACCCTCTGGTCCAATCGCCATCATCATTTGCTGAACACCTTCGCGTTCTGTAGGAGTGACCGAGACCGTCATTTCCTCACCAGCACGAAGCAAGGTCAGAGACAGCCGCTGTTCATTTTTACCGGCTTCGTTGACAGCGTCAGTAAGCTCGCGGTTGGTGCCGAGGGTGGATTGATCGACAAACAGGAGGATGTCGTTGACTTGGACGCCGGCGGACTGCCCCGCGCCGCCATCGAGGACACGCGTTACCGCCAGGCCCGTGTTCGCTTCAAGCTTGAGCTGTGCGGCGGTGAGTGCCGGAACGGGGCTACAGCTAAGCCCGATCATCCATGTCTTGGGAGTTTTGACGGTGCGGACCGGACTGCCGCCGAGGTTATCACCGAGTGTGATCTCGCGGCGGACTCCATCGGGACCAATCACGATGGCCTTGCTGACGGCTTTCATTTTCCGTTTGCCGTTTTCGTCAACCATCTGCGATGAGCGGGTGACGGTGACGCTGCGGGCGTCACCAAGATTGATTTCTTCGATGGTGCCATCGGCGTTTGTGATCGTGATGACGCCGTTGGCGAGCGTGGCACTGGTAGAGCCGGGTTTCCTGTCAGCTCCCTGTGGCTGCTGCTTTTGCTGCTGGACAACGACCGGCGGTGTTTTTTTCTCGTCGACCTGTGGCGCGACGCCGACTTTTTCACCGTCCTTGTTGAGCAGGACAATGTCTTCCTGGGCGACAGCGGGTATCGCCAGAGCGATCGCGATCAACGCGGCGAGAGAAATTTTGCGAACGAAAAAAGTGCTCATAGGTTTTATCTCCAAAGCAACAGGATGCGATTGAAATCGATGGTTTGTGTGGTGTCGTTTCACGATGTGGGACAGAGGTGATTGTGCAGGTAACGGTTCGAGGTGTCAGTTCGAGGTGTTCAGTCGGTAACTTCGGACAGGGACGACAAAGGATCTGCCGTCGTCCAGTTGTCCCGAGACGTAGCGGGTGTCTTCGTCGATCAGATAACCGGAACGGGAAAGTCGGTCGCGGGCCCGTTGGGTGAACCCGGAATTGGGCAGCACCTGGCTGAGCGAAAAAGATTCGCCGATCTGTTGACCGGTGATTCGTTGAAGGTCTTCCAATCGGTAAAGCTCCACTTCGGAACCAACCGGTTCGCCATCGACGTTAACGAGTTCCATTCGGTACTCCGGCCCGAATTCTGCTTGGGTCACCGGAGCCTTTGGCGTCGAAGCGATCATGGACGGGCTGTCTTTTTGGACCGGTTGGGAAACAAGCGGTTGGTTTTTGTCGCCGAGCATGAATCCGAGTGTGACGGCCACCGCAATCGCAGCGGCGGTGGCAAGCAGTTGCAGGATCGTAAAAGGCAAGCGGCTCGAAGTTCGCGGTGTCACTGCAGTGCCTGTTGTGACCGGTTGGGGAAGCGCTTGAGTAGCCCGTTGGCGGTCGCGATCGAAACTGGCAAATGACTGGCGAAACTGTTGGTCTTCGATGAACGTCATTGCGATGGTGCGCCATTGCTCTGGTTGATCTTCTGCCAGATTGACGATCCTACGAACGGCGGACTGGTCCAGTTCGCCATCGACAAGTAGCTGCAACGTTTTGGAGTCAGGATGGAAATCATGTGCGGGCATGACGGTTCTCCCTGTTGATCAATGAAGTGAGGGATTTTCTCATATTCGTTCTCGCGCGGGACAAGCGCCGTTCGATGGCTTTGGGTGTCACGCCAAGGTGATCGGCGAGTTGTTGGTAGCTCCAGTTTTCGGTGTACTTAAGCATGAGGATTTCGCGGCTTTCGGGATCCAACGATTCGATCGCGGACCAAAGTTGCATGTCCTGTTCGGTTTTGAGCATCCACTGGAGCGGTTCCAGTTCACGGGCTCCCGGTTCGAGGTCGGCGATGGGTTGAGGGTTTGTTTTGCGGTTGGCGTTTCGGTGAAAGTCTGCCGCTCGCCTGACCGCGATGCGATACAAAAACGGAGCGACTTTCGCAGGGTCGTGCGGAACGGTGCCGGGATCCTTTGACTGTCGGGCGATCGTCAGCGCGATCTCCTGCATCAAATCATCGACAGCGTGGGCGTCACCAACACGACAACGAAGGACTTTGCGCAGCCAGCGGCGATGCGCTTCAACCGCGTGATCCCAGTCGATAGGGTTTTCATACGGCGTTTGGTCCATCGTTCTGGCGTTGGTAGGGCAGGGCGGGCTGTACCCGAAAAACTACACACCCCAACAGTCGCAGCCAACAGAGAAATCCCCCTGAGAAACTTGCAAAACGCTCAAAACAGGCAAATTACCGTCTCACTCAAAAACTACGGCGCGTTCTTTTTTAGTTTGCGCTGCAGTGTGCGGCGTGGGATGTCCAAGCGGCGAGCGGCTTCGGAGATGTTGCCGCCGGCTTCGGCGAGCACGCGTTGAATGTGCTCCCACTGTGCCGACGCCAGAGATGGCGGAGGAAATTCCGCGTCGGCGTCGACGGTTTGCTTTTCTTCAAACGCAGCCAGGACTTCGTCGGCATCGGCGGGCTTGGTCACGTATCCGACGGCGCCCATCTTCACCGCATCGACGGCGTTAGTGATGCTTCCATAGCCGGTCAGCATGACGCAGTCGGTCTCGGGCGACGAAGCGATGATGTCGCGGAGAAGTTCCAGTCCCGATTTGCCTGGCATCTTCAGATCCAGCACGGCCTTGGACGGCTTTTCCGACGACGCCAGTTCGATGGCTTCTTCGTAGTTGCCTGCCACGTAGACTTTGAAGTTGCGATTGATGAATGCTTTCTCAAGCCGATTGCGCAGCACGTCATCGTCGTCGCAAACAAGAATCGTTTCTTTTCGAATCATGGGGGCTCCAGTGTCGGATGGATGCCGATCGGTTATTGAGCTGAGTGTAAACAGGCGGAACACGACTTCGGCAGTTTCAAACCCCCTGATCGTGATCCGCAATGATTTGCTTGTCGTGGTATCGTGGTGTTAACCGCGAGCACACGCTGATTCTAACCTGCGTCAACCTGGCTGAGCGCCTTGTGAGCAAGAATGACGCGGGCAAGCGAGGCCAAAATTAGCAAATGAAGGATTGCAGCGGGAAAACCCCCCAGATTCGACAAAATCCGAATCCCTTCGACACCTCCTGTGAAAGCAATCATGACCCAGGCCACGGTTCCGACCGAGACGCCCCAGATGATCTTCAGGCGTGGGTTGCCTTCGGGGTTATCGGGCGAAATACCGGACGACGAAATGCTGGCCATTGCGGACATGTTGGAATCGGAACTGGTCACAAAGCACACAAACGCACTGAGCATGTAGAAAATGATGATCGCTGTTGCGAAAGGAAACTGCTTGAAGACTTCATAGGACACAAACTGTGCGCCCCGCGCCGGGTCATTGGCGATCACGGCAAGGTTTTCCATGTTGATCTCCTGATGCAACGCTGTCCCACTGAAGATCGACATCCACACAATCGCAAAAATCGACGGTAGCAGGAAATTCACCAGCATGAACTCGCGAACGGTGCGGCCGTAAGAGATCCTTCCTAGGAAGCACGCGGTCACCGGCGCCCATGCCAGCCAAACGGCCCAGTAGAAGACCGTCCAGTCCTTGCCCCATTGCTGGGGAAAGAACTGCATGTTCCGCGGCACGAATGTCACGCCGTAATCGAGCAGCGAAGTTGCGGCTTGGGAAAGAATGAACATCGTCGGGCCACAAACAAACGCCAGCAGCGCCAAACCGAAAAGCAGTTTTGTGTTGATGTCTGAAAGGATGCGGATGCCTTTCATCAGACCGGTGGCACTGGAAACGATAAAGGTCGACACGATGGCCGCGGCAATCGCTGCCCACACCCATTTGTTGCTTGGCAGGCCAAAGACTTCACTGAGTCCCCCAGAGAGCATCAGAATTCCCGCCCCCAGGGCGGCGGCCATTCCCGCGACCAACGAGTAAAGGCAAACCGCATCGATGACGTTGCCGCCTTTGCCGGTGGACCACTCGCCCAGCAGCGGGCTGAGCGTGGACCCGAGTGAGAAGGGCCGTTTCATGTTGTAGTACGCAAAGGCAAACATCAACGATGCAACGCAGTAGATCGCGTAGGGCGTGAACGACCAGTGAAGGTACATCGTGGAAAGTGCAAACGTGGCGGCTTGGGGTGTGCCGGCGGCAATGCCTAGGTTGGCCGGTGGCGCGGTGAAATGTTTGACCGGTTCGGCGGTGGACCAGAACAGAATGCCAATCGCGATGGTGGTGCAGATCGTGATCGAAAACCAGTTCCACAAACTCATCAACGGTTTGGCCTTTTCGCCACCGATGCGGACTTTGCCAAAGCCCGAAAGGCAGATCCAGACACAGAGGATCAGCGAGAGAAAGGCACACAGCGTGAAGAGCCAGCTAAAGTTTGCCAGTACCCAGCCGTTGGCGGAATCGACAGCGGTCGAGAAAGCTCCTTTAACGGGCTCGCCTTTTTCGTCTTTGCTGTCCGGTCCCAGAAAGTTCAGCCCCACTGCGGCAACAAGTAGCAGAAATGGCGGCCAGAAAACGACGTGATTCAGTTTAGGGCTGTTTTTCTGGTTCATCCGTCATTCCGATTGTGCAAATGTTAACCAATTTTCCACGCGAAACGGGATTCTGGGACCGGACATCTCGGTACTTGCTCAAAAACCTGGGAAAAAGAAACATTGTTGAGACGGACCGTGGCTTGAACGACAATATGCACTCAGACGATTTTGAGATCACTAACGATGGCGGTGGTGGATTTGCAATCGCCATAATGGCTTGCCTTTCTACCGAAAGCTATCGGTTACTACGTCCATCGACGGCGTTAGCATTGCAACCGACGCCTCTGTGGGGCGGCGATTTTCGACTTTGTTTACAAACTTCGATAACACTAACAAGACGCTAATGTCACTGTCTTCATTAGCCACACAAGTACTCTACTCCTAAAGGTAAGCACCCCAATGACAAAGCTATTTACTATTTTCGCAATCACATTGGCGATGGCCACACCAGCATTTGGTCAATTCTTCACCAACTTTAGTAGTTTGCCCGCAAATAATGGCGCGCCTATCGTAATCTCGAACGGTGGGATCAACGCTACGTTCGGTACACCGGGCACCGTTGGTTTCTTTAACAACGGCAGCCTCTACGTGGGCAGCAATCGTGCCTATGTCGTCGGAGCTGGACAATCTACGAACATCACCCTAGACGTAGACGCGATCGTGACCGCTAACGGCCGCAACTCCAATGGTGAAATAACGGGTGGGGCCAGTTCAACTGTTCCTGGCAACACGACTCTTGGTGTTGGTGACGGTAGCATATCCTCGTTCGACGCGAGCGGTACGCTGTTAGAGACTTTTACCTTCAGCAATGCTTTTACCGACTTCAATTTCACTGGTCCCGTCCGAAGCCTGACGTTGACCAACAATAGTTCTGAAGCCGATTCGTTTGCAGTGTTGTCATCTTTGTCAGCGACTGCGGTACCTGAACCGACCAGCGGTGTCGTGATCGCCGGCCTCGCTTGCTTGTTCGGTCTTCGTCGCCGGCGCAACTAACTTGGCTGCGGAACGGCATTGCTTCGGCAATGTCAATTTATCCCGGATTATTCACGACGACGGGCGTTAATTCTACGTCTGACCAACAGGAGCAAGAGAAAAGCTGAACTTCAACAAGAAATGTAAATCATCCGGTAGATGAAAACCACAACGATCGTTTCATCGTATCTGAGTCGCGGATCACTGTCTCAACTGATTCTGACGCCCACGCCTCGTGAATAATCCGGGTTTATTTAAAACCGGATTAAAGATTTGGTTCGGTAGCAGTTCCAGAGCCTTCTTCGGTGGTTTTCCTTGGACTGGGAATCATGGGGCTTGGTTTGCGACCGAATCGCGACTAGAGAAACTTCAGCGACCATCCCCTACGCGGCTCGTGGATTAGTTCTGCGAGTCGCTTCATGTCGTTAATGGTCATTTCGTGGTTGTGGTTTCCAGGCCGTAGCCATTTTTTTTGGTGACGTGTTGTGCGGGAGTTGGTGAAGCATCAAAGCGTTGGCTCTTTTCCTGCTGCGGCTACGATTGGCCGCGAAAGGAAACGGTGGCTATCGTTCCCGATCCCGGGCGCGATCGATATTGAACATCACCATCGACACTGCGCAAAACGTTGATCGCGAGAAACACCCCCAAGCCCATGCCTTTACCGGGTGATTTGGTGGTGAAGAAAGGTTCGCTGACGCGGTCGAGAATCTCTTTGGCCATTCCCTGGCCCCGGTCTTCGATTTCGATCCGGAACTCGGTTCCGGTTTTCGCTGCGGAAACAATAATGGGCTTTCCCGATGGATCGGCATCGATACCGTTTTTGATCAATCCGCGAATGGCCTGACTGAGAGCAACCAGAGGAACGCTGGCTTGCCAGTTGTCGGCTTCGTTGGGCAGTTCGATGCGGACTCTTTCGCTTTCCAACAGGCCTTCCAAAGAATGCTCGATCAGCT
Source organism: uncultured Pirellulaceae bacterium (assembly GCA_937928555.1). GTDB lineage: Bacteria > Planctomycetota > Planctomycetia > Pirellulales > Pirellulaceae > Mariniblastus. Next base: position 44,907 of record CALFWR010000010.1, on the reverse strand, counting down.
CTGTGACGGTCACCGGTTGCATTTGCTCACCAATGCTTTCTCCGGCATGGCTGGACATTCGGTCAAGGATTCCGCGACAGCGGTCCAGCTGACTTCGGATCAGAATCACATCATCGACCACGTCTTCGGACCCCGGAAACTCGGGAGGGTGTTGTTCGAATGCCTTTTCGACGTCCCGTGCGACAATCGCGATCGTCGAAAGGGGCGTGGCAAGCTCGTGAGCGGCGCCGGCGGCGAGTGTCCCCAGGGCTTCGATCTTTTCAAATCGGGCCTTTGATTCTTCGGCGCGGCGGACGGCGGTCTGTTGCTGGCGGACTTCGTCGGTAAGTCGATTCATGAAGTACACAATCACGCTGGTGCAGGTCGTGAACGCAACCAACAGGCCGGCATGTTGCAGCGTGACGTTGCCGCGGCTGCGAACCGAGTCCAGCCCCAGATCCAGTCTTTCGATTGGGAAATGTTCGTAGAGCAGAAATGCGAAGCACAGGATCGACATCACGTTAAGCGCCCAGGCCCAATTCCGGTTCAGCACTAGGGCTGAAAGGCTGACGTTCACGAAAAAGAAAAGTGCAAACGGGTTGTTGGGTCCACCGGTGGCAAACAGCAATGTCGTCAATGAAAAAAGGTCCATCATCAGCACGATGCCCAGAATCAGATCCCATGGTGCGTCGGTTTGGCCCGACTGAGTCGATTTTGAGAACCAGAAGGCAAGAATCAGATTGGATGCCACCGTCACCGAAATCGCGGCGATGAGCGCCCAAACGGTAGGAAGCTGAATCCGGAATAGCCCGATGGTCGCTACGATCGTGAGTAACTGGCCAAAAATTGCCACCCACCGCAGCTTGATTAGCCAACGCGTGTTGATTCGGTAGCGATCTGAAAAAGTATCCATTGGCCCCTGAGGCAAAATAAGGACAATAGTGGTTCGGCTCAAGAGTGCAGTTTGCCTTTGATTGGGCCGTCCAACAACCACCGCAATTCCATGAGTGAATCAACCCAATCTCCAAAACCAGATCCGTGGAGCACCCAAACGGGTAGCCAAAACGTGACCGAAGGGACTTCGTCGGCAGTCCAGGGATCACCGAGGCTTTCCCACCGTGGGCTGACGACGATGCTTTCGCTGATGTGTATCGTTCCCGTAGCGACGGTGTTGTTGCTGTGGAATTACATGCCACAAGTCTATGAAGGCCAGTTGAAAGCAAAAATTTCTTCCACCGGATTGCCCGACCAGGAGTTCTATGCGGTGGACTATCGCGAGAGAGACGAGTTCCAGGGCGGAGACCTTGTCGTGACCAACCTTGAAGATGAAGAATGGACGCAGCTGAACATCCAAGTCAACAAGTACTATCAGATTCGTGACAACCAGCCGATACCAGCGGGATCCACGCGGATTTTCAGGTTGGACAGCTTTCTGACACGAACTGGTGCGAGGTTTTCGCTTCGCTACAACGAACTCAAATCGGCCAGAATTTACGCCAGACGTCCCGATTCAAACCGGGCGACGTACTACTGTGAATTTGCCGATGGCCAGGCAGTCCCAACCGGGGAACACTGAAATCCTTATCTCGCCAAACCTGTTCGGCCTTTACGACCTGTCCAAGGTGCTGACGTTGTCAGCGAGACGTTAACGTATTTGTCTGTACCCATTGCAAACCGGATCCCTGATGAATTCCACTGTTGCCAATCTTGCTCCCGCTGAAATTTGGACCTGGTTTGAGCGGCTTAACGCTGTCCCACGCCCATCCAAAAAAGAAGAAAAAGTCATCCAGTTCATCAAGGATGCCGCAGCAGAGATGGGGTTGGAGTACGTCACCGACTCGATCGGCAACGTTGTCATTCGCAAGCCCGCGACGCCCGGAAAAGAATCTTGCACGCCGGTCGTTTTGCAGGCCCATCTGGATATGGTTCACCAGAAAAATGCGGACGTCGAATTCGACTTTCTCGTTCAGGGAATCGAATCGGTGATCGATGGCCAATGGGTCAAAGCCAACGGCACCACACTTGGCGCCGACAATGGCATTGGAGTGGCTTCGATCCTTGCCGTGTTGGCGTCGGATGATTTTCCGCACCCGCCCCTAGAAGGCCTGTTTACGATCGACGAAGAGACCGGCATGACGGGCGCTTTGGAGCTCAGCGGAGACCTGCTGAAAGGAAGGATGCTGCTAAACACCGACACCGAAGACGAAGGCGAATTGACGATCGGCTGCGCCGGAGGGATCGATTCGACGTTTTCGCTGCAAGCAGAATTTGTCAAATCAAGCCCCGGTACGCCGATGGACCTAGCCGTCACGGGTCTCTTGGGCGGTCATTCAGGTTGTGAGATACACCTCGGGCGGGGAAACGCAAACTTGATCATGAATCGGATCTTTCGGGCCTGCATGGAGCAATCGGGATTCAGTTTCGAAGTTGCCTCGCTCAACGGAGGCAGCTTGCGGAATGCAATTCCCAGAGAGTCATTTGCGACTTTGAATGTGATCGGTGACGTGGAGGCTTTTGCCGCTGCCGTTGCGGACGTTTCGAAAACAATCAAATCCGAATTCGCCGCCGCTGATGGCGAGCTGTCGATCGTGTCCCTCGAGTCAGAAAAATCCATCCAACAGGTGCTGCCAGAGAAATTACTTGGCGAACTGGTGGCGGCGATCGCAGCAGCTCCTGCGGGTGTTATCTCGATGAGCCAAACGGTCGAAGGTCTGGTGGAGAGTTCAACCAACCTTGCCAAAGTTTCGATCGCGCCGCAGTCTGTTACGGTGGACTTTCTCAGCCGCAGCAGTGTCGAGGACGAGAAAACGAAAGTCATCCGCGACATCGAAGCGGCGTTTGAAAAGCTTGACGGAAAGACCATTCATTCGGGCGACTATCCGGGTTGGGAACCCAACGCCGAATCGGCGCTGCTGCAACAGATGAAGCAACTGTACGTGGAAATGTACGACGTCCAGCCCCGGGTCAACGCGGTGCATGCCGGGTTGGAGTGCGGCATCATCGGAAGCCACTACCCGCAGATGGACATGGTGTCGTTTGGTCCCACGATCCGGAATCCCCATTCACCAGATGAAAAGTGCCACATCGCGAGCGTGGCCAAATTCTGGGACTACTTCAAAGCACTACTTGGGCGAATCGAATAACCTCTCGCAGCCCAGGTGTTCGGCCTGTACGGATTGTGCGGTTTATTTTTGCTTGGCTGCGGGAACCGACGGTGTCTTTTCGCTTCGTGACGGCTCGGCAAGAGCTAGGATTTCGTGATTCCTTGTACTTGCCCACTCAGTTCAGACGTCGAAACGGTTCATGAAGCTCGAAACCCAAATGGTGGTTTTGCTAATGCTCTCGATCATTGCGCTCGGGCTGTATCATGTTCCGCGCTCGCACCGGGTTGATTTTGCGTCAGAGGACTGGAAAGCCTATGTCTCAACTGATTCGGCGGGCACGTTAGCAAGTCGTACACTGGACGACCGCGGCCTGGTGGTTGACTTTGACCTTGCGGATCGCGACTCGACCACTGATGTAGTGTTTGGAAAGGTCTCTCTTCAACCTGCCATCGAGAACCTTCGTATCGATTTTTCGTGGCTCGAAAGCGTTGAAATCAGGGCGAGAATTGATGGCAAAAATGAAGAGTACTTTCGACTCCAGTTTCGAAATGTCATGCCGGGTGTGGAAAATCTCAAGTACAACGAAGTCGCGTTCAAGCTGACCGAACAGTTCCAAACGCTGACTTTTGATCGAAAGCACTTTCAGGTGCCCACGTGGTGGGTGGAGCGACACGGTGTCCAACTGGAGGACACGATTCCGACCTTTGCCGATACAAAGTTGCTGGAAATCATGACCGCTTCGGATGCCGACAAGCTTCAGGTCCAGCTGATCGTTGAAGAGCTCACCGTTCACGGCCGCTGGATTCCCACAATGGTTTTGTACCGCTCGCTTCTATGGATGTGGCTGGTCCTCGCAGCGGGTGTGGCGATTCAAAATTCAATTGAACTCAGAAAGAAAATACGCAACAACCGTGAACGTGAAGCGAAACTGAAGTCGATTAACGAGACGTTGCGTGAACAAGCCGATGAGCTTTCCCAGATCGCACGATTTGATACTTTGACGGGCTTGCTGAACCGTTTTGGAATGCGCGGCTACATCCGATCGGCGCTTCAGTTGGCCGACGACCACGATACGACCGTCAGCGTGATCCTGTTTGACATCGATCACTTCAAGAAGATCAACGACACCAAGGGTCACATTCATGGTGACCAATTGCTGGCTCAGTTGGGCCAGTTGCTTTCGGTGTGTACGAATGAAACCGATGCGATCGCACGCTGGGGAGGCGAGGAGTTTCTTTGTATTTGTTGTGCTTCGTGCTTTCAGCAGGCATTGGACCAGGCCGAAAGCCTTCGCGAGGAAATCGAATCGGAGATCGGGATCACGTGTAGTTTTGGGGTCCACCAACTGCGGCCCGAACAGACTTTTGTCGAAGCAATGCAGTGTGCAGATGTCGCCCTGTACAAGGCAAAATCCAACGGCAGAAACCGCGTCGTTGGCTACCAGGGAGAGCACCTCCTGACCAGTGACAGCACACCGCAGCAAGCAGATACGCCCGCTTGAGCTGATCTTGAACGGCGACAGAAAATTGGGTAGTCGTAGTCAACTACACCGGATCGATGCGCGGATCAACATGGCCACTTCCCAGGAACCTCAAATATCGGACGCCGAATGGCGCGTGATGCATGAGATCTGGTTGGCCGAACCGGTGACTTCCAATCGCATTCATCAGCGACTCAAAGAGAAAACCGCTTGGTCGGCAGGTACGATCAAAACGCTCCTGCATCGTCTGGTCCAAAAAGGCATCCTTGAGTTCCAACGCAAAGGCAACCGCTACCTTTACCGTAGCGTTTTCACCGAAGCCGAATGCCTTGATCGCGTTGGCGACCAACTCCTGCATACGGTTTTCCAGGGCCAGCCGATGCCGATGCTGGAATACATGGTCCATACGGCAAGGCTGAGCGGATCAGAGATCGAAGACTTGCAGGCGTTTCTCAAGCGGATTCAGGAAGATCTTCCGTCGCAGTAGTGACTTCGTTGCCAGGTTGACTGACAAATTCGTTTGCTTGGTTCACTGATATTTCGGTCTCCACAACTTCGGTTCTGGATGATCTGGCGGTGTTTGATGACACTTGCTGCAATGTCTGGCAAGCGACTTCTTCCCCCAGTGGCCAGTCGTTCTGCTGATTCTTGTTTCGCAATGCATTCGTTACGGATCGACATCCGCGACGGTGGTTTGCTGTTGGATGCCAAGGCCGTCGATGCCCAGGCGCATTGTTTCGCCGGGGACGAGGTACCGGGGTGGATCCATCCCCAGGCCAACACCCGGTGGTGTGCCGGTGGAGATGATGTCGCCGGGATGGAGCGACATGAACTGGCTCAGGTAGCTGACCAAGTGAGCCACGCCAAAGACCATTGTTTTCGTGTTGCCGTCTTGGACTTTGAGGTCACCAAGTTCCAACCACATGCCAAGATTCTGGGGATCGGCGATTTCGTCGCGCGTGACCAACCACGGTCCAATCGGCGCGAAAGTATCGCAGCTTTTGCCTTTGACCCACTGGCCGCAACGTTCCACCTGGAATTCACGCTCGGACAAATCGTTGACGACAAAGTAACCCGCGACATGGTTCATGGCTTCGGATTCAGATACGTATTTGGCATGCTTGCCAATGACGACGCCAAGTTCCACTTCCCAGTCCGACTTTTGGGAGTTGCGTGGAATGACCACATTGTCGTTGGGGCCGGAGATCGAGCTGGTGGCTTTCATGAAAACCACGGGCTCTTTGGGAACATCCATGCCGGCTTCGGCGGCGTGGTCGCTGTAGTTCAAGCCAATGCAAAGGAACTTGCCCACGCCCGCGACGCAGGGGCCGATTCGCTGTTCGGAGTTGATTTTCGGCAGACCTGCCACGTCGATGCTGCGGAGTTTTTCTAGGGACGCGTCGGAGAGATTGTCGCCGGAAAGGTCGTCGATGATTCCCGCGAGTGAGCGGATCGTTCCGTCTTCATCAAGGATGCCAGGTTTTTCAGAGCCGGGTTGGCCAAAGCGAACAAGTTTCATGGAAGATTTTGGGTTGATGGTATGTGCGGTTTTTACTGCGAGGTCTATACGGTCCAGCCACCGTCGATCAGGTGTGTCGTTCCGGTAGTGTAACCCGATTCGTCCGAAGCCAGGTACACGCACAAGGCGGCGACTTCGGCGGCGGTTCCGATCCTGCCAATGGGTTGTCGGGCGATAAAGTCGTCCAGGGCCTGCTCGTAGTCGCCGGTGGCTTTGAGTCGTTGGTGCAAAGAAGGTGTATCGACAGTTGCGGGGCAAACGGCGTTGCAGCGGATGCCTTTGTCAATAAAGTCCGCAGCAACCGACTTGGTCAGGCCCACAACGGCGGCTTTTGTGGTGGTGTAAACGAAACGATTGGGCACGCCTTTGATGCTGGAAGCCACCGAAGACATGTTGATGATGCTCGCGCCGCGATGATCGATCATCTTTGGCAAAAAGGCCCGAATCATCCGGTACATCGATTTGACGTTCAGATCAAAAGCAAAATCCCAGTCCTGTTCGCTGGCGTCGAGTATGTTGCCGCCGTGAACGTATCCCGCGCAATTAAAAAGCACATCCAGTGGTTCCAGTTCCTGTGCCAGGGAGATGATCGCATCGTTGTCGCAGACATCCAGTTCGCGGGTTTCGATCGCTGGGTGATCGAGGGCCGCCAGAGCATCGCGGTCGATGTCCGTGGCGATGACTCTGGCACCGTTTTCTGCGAAAGCCAGTGCGGTGGCTTTGCCGATTCCGTGGGCTGCGGCAGTGATCAGGCAGATTTTGTTTTCAAGACGTTTCATGTCAGTATTCAGGTACGGATGTTTCGTTGGCGTCGATCGAAGATTCGGTGGCGGAAGTACTTTCTCAACCCGGATTATTCACGACGACGGGCGTTGATTCTACGCCTGGCCAACAGGAGCGAGGGAAAGGCTGAATTTCAACAAGAAATTTGAATCATCCGGTAGATGAAAACCACAGCGATCGGTTCACTCAAACGCGGTCTTTCCAAATTTCGCCGTCGGGAAAACGATACTTCAGGACTGATTCGGGTTTCATCGTTGCGCTGTAGCCGGGGGCTGTTGGAGGCATGTAGGCGGCGTTTTTGATGACACAGGGATGTTCGAAATGCTCGTGAAGGTGGTCCACGAATTCGGCGACGTGGGATTCGATCGAGGCGCCGATGCGGATGTAGTCGATCATGATCAGGTGGCTGACGTACTCGCACAAACCGACGCCGCCAGCATGCGGGCAGACCGGGATGCCGAACTTTTTTGCCATCAACATGATGGAAAGGACTTCATTGACGCCGCCCACGCGGCAACTGTCGATTTGGCAAAACTGAATCGCGCCGGCCTGAAGGAACTGTTTGAACATGATTCGGTTCTGGCACTGTTCGCCGGTCGCGATGCCGATCGGAGCGACGCCTTCGCCGATGGCTTTGTGAGCCAGCACGTCGTCCGGGCAGGTCGGTTCTTCGATCCACCAAGGATCGAATTTCGCTAGGGCATTGGTCCATTCGATTGCCTGATCGACGTCCCATCGCTGGTTCGCGTCGAGCATCATTTTCCGGTCCGGGCCAATGGTCTTGCGCATGATTTCCGCCCGGCGCATGTCGTCGTTCAGGTCCGCGCCGACTTTAAGTTTGAAATGATTCCAACCCTCGGCGATGCCCTGCTGGCAAAGTTGAACGATCCTCTGGTCGCTGTATCCCAGCCAGCCCGCGGAAGTTGTGTACGCCGGAAAGCCGTGTTGCAGCAGATGGCTTTCCCGCTGGCCTGCGGTGGCGTCGTTTTTTTTGAGGATGGCGAGGGCCTGATCGGGAGTCAAGGCATCGGTGAGGTAGCGGAAGTCGATGCAGCCAACGATTTCTTCGGCGCTCATGTCTGCGATGAGTTTCCACAGCGGTTTGTTTTCGACTTTGGCGTACAGATCCCAAACTGCGTTGACGACGCCGCCGGTTGCCAGGTGGATCACGCCTTTCTCGGGTCCGACCCAGCGGAATTGTGGGTCGCTGGTGAGCTTGCGCCAAAACCCTGCAAAATCCGATTTGATTTCGTTCAGCGTCAGGCCCACCACGTGGGCTTCGAGCAGGTATTCTGCGGCCTGTTTGCACAGTTCGGTGCCGCGGCCCAGAGTGAAGGTCAGCCCGTGGCCCGGGAGGTCGCAGTCGGTTTCGAGCACGATGTAGGCAGCCGAATAATCGGGCAGTCCGTGCATCGCATCGGAACCGTGAGCCTGGTCGGAGGTCGGAAAGCGAACATCGTCGACGGTGAAGCCGGTGATTTTCGGGTTGCTGATTTTCGGGTTGCTGGTTTTGGGGTTGGGCATCGCAGTGCGGCCGAAGGTTGGTGACCAAACGAAAAAAGGCTTTGTACAGAAATCTGTTCAAAGCCCGTCAGTTTAACTCATCAAAGCAATGGTTGCCTGAAGTTCCCAAGTGGCTCGACGCTCCGAGGCGTAAAAAAGTCGATTCAGAGAGGCTGTGATTTTATTCACCCCAATCCAATGCTCTCCCTTTGCCAATGTCTGTCGATCGCACCCCTCCCCGGCGGTGAACCGTCGACCCTCCCAAGTGGGAGGGTGATCGAAAAAATCACAACCGATTCGAGTTTTCACAGCCTCCAAGAGGTGTGCTACTGACACTAGCGAGGAACTTGTGGTGACAGCGATTCGCTGACTCGAGCTTGAGTTGGCTCGTAGACGAAGATGCTGTTTTCGGAGATGATCCGCTGTTCGGATCCGACTGACTGAAGCGAGCTTCTTACGATCTGTTCACCTTTTTCAATCCCGATCGCAGAGAAGCGGAACTCGCGTGTCTTGCCTGGTGACAGGTTCGAATCCGAGAACAGAATCGAATTGCTGGCTTCGTCGATGATGCCTTCTTCGGGTTGGTTGGGGCGAAGGCCTTCAGGCAACTGAATCTGAATTTCCATGTCGCTGGCCATGTTGCTGCCACGGTTTTCGACGATGACAACGAATTCTGTTTCGCTGCCGACCTGAACCGGCCCGCCAATGTTTTTCATGCGGATGCTCAGGTCTGCACGTGTCGCGATGATGGTTTTCAGAGCGAGAGCTTTTTCAGCGGTTTCATTGCTGTCGATCACGATGTTACAGGTCTTTTCGCCTTCGGACGTGGCGATGGCTTTGAGCTGAATGTTTCGCTGTGATTGCGATTCGATTTTGTCAAACCTCCATGTGAGAGCGTTGGCACGAGCATCCATTTTGGCAGGCCGATTGATCGTTGTGATTTTGAATCCCTTGGGAATGTCGAATCGAATTGAAACATTGTTGACATCGACTTCGCCAGCATTTTCAATCGAGATTGTGTAGATGCCGTCGCGATGAACAAAGTTCATATCCGGACCGACAGCGGCAACGCGAAGCTCGGGTTGTGTCACGCGAATCGAAGTGTTTTTGGGATCGGACTCGATGGCCGTTCCCGTTGCAAGGAACGTCAAGCCGGTGATTCCCGGTGTCTGGGGCATCGAGGTGACCTGGACTTTCATCTTTTGTCCGGGGATCAGTGTCTTGGGTGCGTTCATGCCGGCCTGGCGAATGAACTTGAGTTGATCAGGAAAGTCCGCTTCGAGACGAACGTTGCGGGCTACGCCATCGCCGGTGTTGGCAATGGTGACGGTGTGCGTTGTGGCCGCACCGATGTTGGCTTGGGATGGACCCTGAACGGACAGTTCAAGGTTAGGCTTGCGAACGCCAACCTGAATCCGTTTGCGATCAGCGATCGTGATTTGTGTTGCGATGTCCAGAGCCTCCTTTTCCGATGGCGTCATTTCGATGGTGAGCTTTCGCTGTTCACCAGGCTGAAGTGAGCTGATTTCGAAAGAGCACTGGTCGTCCTCGAGGATGCCGCCGACTGGATTGGGCTGGGCGTCTGCGGGTACGATGGCACGAAGCTGAATGTCGTGAATCGTTGACTGGCCGGGATTGCGAACGTTGATTGTGACTTTCGCAAGTTCGCCGACGTTGACGTATTCCGGTGCCGTGATCTCGGTCAGGATCGCCGGACTGCTTTTGAGGCTGCGAATCGGAGCGGCCGCGATCGGTGATGGTGAAAGCGTGTGGCCTGCCCATGAAATCTGTTGTGCCGGAATCTGTCGCGGCTGGAGCTGAACCTGTGGAGTGATTGTCGGGTTTTGGGCAACGCGAGGAGCCGGTGGTTCCTCAAGAGTGACGTTTTGGTTTGCCCAAGCAGCGGTAGGTTTGATGATGGGCGAGACGAGTGCCTGCCGAACAGGGGTCGGTGCAGGCGGGGTGTCGATTGCTTCGAACGAGACAACCGGGCCCGGTTGGGTCAGCAGCGAATTCTCGGTCAGGACCTCGGAAGCCATTTCCGGGATCGATTCGAGGAGTTCTTCACCTTCGCTGCGCAACTGAATGACGCGTTGAGCGGTGTCAAAAGCGTTTGAAACTTGCTGAGCCCCGGCGAACGAGGCAGAAAAAGTCATGATGGCTGCGGCGGCAAGATACAGACAGCTGCGGCAAGGATGGCAATACATTCAGGACTCCGGGGAGCGATTAAAATGGGACTTTCAAAGGCTCCATCGGCATTGCGATCCCGATAATCGATTTTTTTAACTTGATTGTTAGACTATGAACCTGATTTTCAGGCCAAGGGCTCTGGACTGCTGTCACGCCAATGCAACTGGGTAAGACATGGAGTTTTGGAAAAGTTTCTTTGGCATCCTTTTATTTCGTTTCCCCGGTGGGATCTCATGACCCAAAAGATTACCTTCGCTATTTGTTTTTGTTTGTTGGGATGGATGATGTCCAATAATGTTCAGGGCCAGTTAAAGTATCCCGGCACCGAGAAAGTCGACCACGTCGACGAGTACTTCGGCAGTCAGGTTTCGGATCCGTTTCGCTGGCTCGAAGGCGACGTTCGCACCGAATCAAAAGTCGCAGACTGGGTCGCGGCACAGAACAAAGTTTCCTTTGGCTATATCGAGACGCTGCCTTTTCGTAAGGAAATCGAAGAGCGACTGACAAAGCTGTGGAACTACGAAAAGTACAGTGCACCGTTTCGCCGCGGTGACCGCTACTACTTTCAAAAGAACGACGGACTTCAAAACCAGTTCGTGCTCTACATGCAGGATTCGCTGACCGGTGATGCGAAAGTCCTGATCGATCCCAACAAGTGGTCCGAAGATGGAACCACGGCCCTGGGCGGATTGGCGTTCAGTGACGACGGCAAGCACCTTGCCTACGGCGTTCAGGAAAGTGGCTCTGACTGGCGGACCTGGAAAGTGATGGAGATCGAGTCGGGCAAGCTCCTTGATGATGAACTCAAGTGGATCAAGTTCGGGGGTGCGACCTGGAAAAAGGACAGTAGTGGGTTTTTCTACAATCGCTACGACGAACCCAAATCGAAAGAGGGCGAGTTCACTTCGTTAAACAAGAACCAGAAAGTCTACTTTCACAAACTCGGCACGCCGCAGTCCGAGGATGTTTTGATCCACGCCGACGATGACAATCCGGACTGGGGCTTTACTCCCGAAGTCAGCGAAGACGGCAAGTACCTTGTTTTGACTGTGTGGGTCGGCACCGACGATCGCTACCGGGTGATGTACAAGGATCTCGAGGCCCGGGACAGCCCGTTTGTGACGCTGATCGACGGCTTTGAGAACGAATACTCCTTCATGGGCAACGAGGGATCCGTGTTTTACTTCAAGTCCGACCTGGACGCGCCAAAGAAATGCGTCCTGACGATCGACGTCGCCGGTGGGGGCGAGAAAAAGACCATCATCGCAGAAGCCGACGAAGCCATGCAGTCCGCAGGCATCGTGGGCGACATGATCATCTGCGAGTACCTCAAGGACGCCAAAAGCCAGGTCAAGCTTTTCGATCTGGCCGGCAAGTTTGTCCGCGAAGTCAAATTTCCCGGCATCGGATCGGCGGGAGGATTCGGCGGACGCCGCAATCACACGGAGACTTTCTACTCGTTCAGCAGCTTCAACCGCCCACCTTCAACGTACCGTTACGATCTCGCGACGGGCGAAAGCACCCAGATCCGCCAAGCGAAAGTGGACTTCAATCCCGAGGACTACCAGGTCAAACAGGTGTTCTACAAAAGCAAGGACGGCACGCGTGTCCCGATGTTCATCGCACACAAAAAAGGCATCGAGCTTGACGGTGCCAACCCAACGTTGCTCTACGGTTACGGCGGGTTCAACATTTCGCTGACGCCGGGATTTTCTGTTTCACGATTGCAGTGGATGGAGATGGGCGGCGTGTATGCGGTTCCCAACCTGCGCGGTGGTGGCGAATACGGCAAGGATTGGCACAAGGCAGGAACCAAGCTTCAAAAGCAGAACGTGTTTGATGACTTTATTGCCGCTGCGGAGTATCTGATCGAAAACAAATACACCTCCAGCGGGAACCTTGCCATTCAGGGTCGCAGCAACGGCGGATTGCTGGTCGGGGCCTGCATGACGCAGCGTCCGGAGCTTTATGGCGCAGCATTGCCTGGCGTTGGCGTGATGGACATGCTTCGCTTTCAGCAGTTCACTGCGGGTCGATTCTGGGTCGATGACTACGGTAGCAGCACCGCCAGTGCGGCCGAATTCGAAGCCCTGCGAGCTTACTCGCCCTATCACAACCTCACCGACGGAACGGCCTACCCGGCAACGATGGTGACCACCGCCGACACCGACGATCGCGTTGTTCCCGGGCACAGTTTCAAGTTCGCGGCCAGACTGCAGGAAGCTCACGTGGGCGAAAACCCGGTCATTATTCGTATTGAAACCGCTGCAGGTCATGGTGCCGGAAAGCCGACATCGAAGGTTATCGAAGAGGTCGCTGACGAATGGGCGTTTCTGGCAAAGCACCTGAAGATGAAGCCCCAACTGCCAAACTAAGCGGTCGCCGTAGGGCCGGTTCCCACCGGCCGACTTCGATTCAAACTTCGATTTCAGGTTTCAAACTTCGATCTTGAAGTCGATCTTGAAGTCGAGCTGCTGACAGCTTCGGACATATCTCCAAAACCAAAATTCAGCGCGGCCGGTGGGAACCGGCCCTACTCTCCAAAACCAAAATTCAGCGTGGCCGGTGGGAACCGGCCCTACTCTCCAAAATCAAAATTCAGCGTGGCCGGTGGGAACCGGCCCTACTCTCCAAAACCAAAATTCAGCGCGGCCGGTGGGAACCGGCCCTACTCTCCAAAACCAAAATTCGGCGCGGCCGGTGGGAACCGGCCCTACTTTTATGAACTCAAACCCCAACGACGAACCCCTTTCCGAACTGCGCGACAATATCGACAAAATTGATCGCGAACTGGTCCGCCTGATCAACCAACGCGCCCAGCACGTGATCGAAGTCGGCAAGATCAAACAGGGTTCCAACATTCCCATCTATGCGCCTCACCGCGAAGCCGCAGTGATGAAGAAGATCGCGGACCTTAACGCCGATGGCAAATTTCCCCAGGAAGCCCTCGAAGCGATCTACCGCGAGATGATGTCCGGCAGCTTCAAGCTCGAGCAGCCGCTTCGTATTGGCTACCTTGGCCCGGTGGGAACGTTCAGTCACCTCGCGGCGACCCGCAAGTTCGGTGCTTGCGTGGAATACGAAAACCTCCGCGCAATCGAAGGCGTCTTCGAGGAGGTCGCGCGGGGGCATGTGGACTATGGTCTGGTGCCGATCGAAAACAGCATCGGTGGCGGGATCAATGAAACGCTGGATGCGTTTCTCCAGTACCACGACCGGGTGAACATTTACGGCGAAGTTCGCCTCGCGATTCACTTCTGCCTGCTGTCCAATGGCAAGCCCGAAGATGTCAAACGAATTTACTCGCGGCCCGAGGCGTTTGCCCAGTGTCGTAACTGGCTGGCGACGCAGTATCCCAACGCCCAGCGAATTCCCGCCGAAAGCACTGCCGCTGCGGCAAAGCAGGCCAAAGCCGAATTTGATGCCAACTCTGATTCAGATTCCGCGGCCATTGGTTCATCGCTGGCCGGTGAGATTTACGGGCTTCATCCGATGTTCGAAGCGATCGAAGACCGTCAATCGAACATCACGCGATTTCTGGTCCTTTCGCCGCAGGAGACCGAAATGTCGGCCAGAGACAAAACGTCGATCATGTTCACCGCAGACCACCGACCCGGTTCGCTGGTCGATGTTTTGGGTGTTTTCAAACGTAACGAGATCAATCTGTCGCATATCGAAAAGAGACCCAGCCGCGAAGAGAACTGGGACTACACTTTCTTTATCGACATCGAAGGTCACCGCAAAGATCCACGCGTCGCCACGGTGATTGGCGAAGCAAGCGCCCACTGCAAAAGCCTCACGGTGCTCGGCAGTTTCCCGGTTGGCGAAGGTGTGCTTTGACCCGGATTATTCACGAGGCGTGGGCGTGGCTTTTAGAGTTAACCCAAAGGTTCCAGCTTCAGGTAAAAAATCCTCTTTTGGACTTCATCCGCGAGGTAAACCGAATTTCCGGATGCGATCCTGCTTTGGGGTACGCCTGGTGTGACAACGGCAATCAGCGCCCGTCGTCGTGAATAATTTCGGTTTAAGCTATTCACCCCGGCGCACCACCATTCCTTCGGCGCTCACGTTCATGAAAAACCTCTCCGTAACCTGTTTCGCAATTCTACTCTCGATCGCCGTGGTGATCGTGCTGTGCAGCGGCATTTCGCTGGCTCAGGAAAAAGAAAAATTTCCTGTCGACGCAAGCACCGACCGCGTGGTGGTTTCTCCGTGGCGATCGATCGACGTGGGAACGACGGCCAACTTTCGCGGCCTGCATGTTGTCAGCGACCAGGTCATCTGGGCCTCCGGCAGTCAGGGGTCGGTGATCAGTTCTGCCGACGGCGGTGAGACGTGGAAACGTCACACCATCGCCGGTGCCCAGGAGTTGGACTTTCGCGACGTGCATGGCTTTGATGACGGGACGGCGGTGGTGATCAGTTCTGGCGACCTCGCTCGTGTGTATCGGACTTCCAATGGCGGGCGCACGTGGAAAGCCTGTGGCTCGAAAAAGGATGCTTTCTTTGATTCGATTTCGTTTTGGGACGACCAGTACGGCGTCCTGATGAGCGATCCGATCGATGGCAAGTTCTGGATCGCGCGTAGCAGAGACGGCGGTGTGACGTGGCGATCAGTGAAAAGCAAAAACCAGGCGCTCGCGGGACCGGGCGAGGCCGGCTTTGCGGCCAGTGGAACCAACATGTGTGTCGTCGGCGAAGCCACCTGCTTTATTGGACTCGGTGGCGCACCGGAGGGAGAAAGCAGAACTTCTTCGCGTATTCTTGTGTCCAAAGACCGCGGTTCAACATGGCGGTTTGGCGGGCCGGTCCCGATCGCAAGGAATCCGTCAAGCGGAATTTTCTCGATGTGGTTCGCCGATGAATCACGCGGCGTGGCAGTCGGTGGTGACTATTTGGACGAAGACAACACGACCAGCAACTATGCCGTGACCGAGAACGGCGGACGCACGTGGACCACGCCCAGCCCGCGCATGCCGCCCAGTGGCTACCGTAGTTGTGTGGCTTCGTTTCGCAAAGGGCGCGAAGTCAAAGTCGTCGCGGTCGGCCCCAATGGAACCGACATTTCGACGGACCTTGGCAACAAATGGGTTCGCATCAGCAACAAGGGCTTTCATGCGGTCAGCTTTTCGCCCAGCGGAAAATCCGGCTGGGCTGTCGGAGCCGACGGCAGCGTCGCCCGCTGGGTTTTGCCGTAGACCCCGGGCCGCCGGTTGCCGGTCCCGTTGGTGCGCTTTCTGTGCTTGGGCAGACGCGGTAAAATGGATGCCAACTCAACCCGGGACCAGCCATGTTCATTTTCATTATCGTCCTTGCCATTGTTGCTGTCCTGATCGTGATCGTGGCGATTCACGACCTCACGCAAAAGAAAGATCCCATTCTGCGAAACTATCCGGTGGTGGGACACGGCCGACATGTGCTTTCGGAGTTGGGCCCCAAAATTCGTCAGTACATCGTGGCCGACAACAACGAGGAAAGGCCATTCAATCGGGACGATCGCGAGTGGGTCTATCGGTCGGCGGACAAATCCAACAACTACTTTGGTTTTGGTACCGACAATGATTTCACCGGTTCGCGTGGCTATCTGATCATCAAACAAACCACGTTTCCGCTGTTCGATCCGCAGCCCGAAGATCCGGACTACGATCCCAACTACACGCTTTGCTGCGCTAAAGTCCTTGGCCAGGCACGCGGCCGCAAACAAGCGTTCACACCCCAATCGATCATCAACATTTCGGCGATGAGTTACGGGTCGCTGAGTGCACCGGCGGTAGAAGCGATGAGCCGCGGGGCGGCGATCTGTGGTTGCTTGCAGAACACCGGCGAAGGCGGCGTCTCGCCGCATCACGATCATGGCAGTGATCTGGTGTGGCAGTTGGGGACCGGATACTACGGCGCTCGCGCGGGCGACGGAACTTTCGACGAAAAACGATTCGTCGAAACCTGTCAGAAGTACAACATCAAAGCCATCGAAGTCAAAATTTCCCAGGGTGCCAAACCGGGTCGCGGTGGCGTGCTGCCGGGCAAAAAAGTCACCCCCGAGATCGCTGCGATTCGTGGGATTCCAGTGGGGCAAAGCTGCCTTTCTCCCAACGCGCACCGGATGTTCGGCAATGCTGACCAGATGTTGGACTTTGTGGAACGCCTTGCAGAGCTGTCGGGGCTTCCGGTGGGAATCAAATCAGCTGTTGGGCAGTTGGACTTCTGGCATGATCTGGTCAAGCTGATGGAATCTGGCAGCCGTGGGATCGACTTTCTGGCAATCGACGGCGGCGAAGGCGGAACCGGTGCGGCGCCGTTGACTTTCTCGGATCACGTTTCGCTGCCTTTCAAGTTGGGCTTTCACCGCGTGCACGGGATTTTCCAGCAGGCTGGGCTGGGTGACGATGTTGTATTTGTTGGCTCTGGCAAACTGGGGCTGCCCGAAGAGACGCTGTTGGCGATGGCGATGGGTTGCGACATGGTCCACGTGGCGCGGACCGCGATGCTTGCTATCGGTTGCATTCAGGCCCAGATTTGCCACACCGGAAAGTGCCCCACCGGCGTGGCGACCCAGGACAAGTGGCTGATGCGAGGGCTTGATCCAACCGATAAGGGCGCGCGGCTTGCGAATTACATTACCGTTTTGCGAAAAGAAGTCCTGCAGCTTTGCCGGGCCTGTGGCGTAGACCATCCGTCCAAAATGACGCTTGATCATTTCGAAACCATCGACGATGGCTTTCGTGCCGAAGCCATTTCGAAGAGTTTCGGTTAGAATCCCAAGTGAGCCGCTGGCGCCGCTGACAAACTGTTGAACTTTGCAACCGCACCACCGCAGATTTTTGATCGTTCAAGTTGCCCCCGGATTTTGTGATTCCATTATGAACAATTCCAGATTGCTCTTTGCCGCGTTCCTCATTTTTGTCCTTGGCGGCTCGGCCCTTTTTGCCCAGCAGCTTCCCGATGTGGCACGCATCCAGGCCGCCTACCAGAAAACGGAAGTCCAAATTCCGATGCGCGATGGGGTGAAGCTCTACGCCATCATCTACACGCCGCGTGATACCAGTCAGAAATGGCCGATCATGCTCAAACGCACGCCCTACAGCAGTGCTCCCTACGGCACCGAGTATTCGCCGCAGATCGGTCCGTCGGCGCTGATGGAAGATCAAAAGTACATCTTTGTCTCGCAGGACGTTCGCGGTCGGTTCATGTCCGAAGGCAAATACAACAACATGCGACCCAATGTTGACGATGAAAAAGTGGTCGATGAAAGCTCCGATACCTACGACACCGTCGAGTGGCTGGTAAAACGCGTTCGTAACAACAATGGCAAAGTCGGCATGTGGGGGATCTCGTATCCTGGCTTTTACTGCACCGCTGCGTTGCCCAATCATCACCCGGCCCTGGTGGCGTCTTCTCCCCAAGCCCCGATTTCGGATTTCTTTTTTGATGACTTTCACCATCACGGTGCGTATCTGCTCAGCTACCTGACGGCCACGAATACTTTTGGCTATCAGCACGTGGGACCGACATCCCAGAAGTGGTACCCCGAAGTTCGTCCCGATTCCCGAGACGCCTGGACGTTTTATATGAATCTTGGTTCGCTCAAAAACGCGGACCGTTTGTTCGTGCGGGGAAAT
This sequence comes from uncultured Pirellulaceae bacterium, assembly GCA_937928555.1. GTDB lineage: Bacteria > Planctomycetota > Planctomycetia > Pirellulales > Pirellulaceae > Mariniblastus. The sequence continues at coordinate 26,731 of CALFWR010000010.1, read as the reverse complement.
GAGTTCTGGCAGCAGCTTACCGAACACCCGAACTACGACTCATTTTGGCAAAAGCGCCGCATTCTGCCGCATCTGAGAAACATCAAAACCAACACCCTGGTCGTCGGTGGTCTGTTCGACGCCGAAGACCTCTACGGGCCGTTCAACACCTATCGCGAAATCGAAGAGAACAACGATGGCAACTTCAACGCGATGGTGATGGGGCCGTGGGAGCATGGCGAATGGTCGCGACGCGGCGAGGGTGACAAAATCTACACCGTGGGAAAGCTTGGTTTTGAAAGCGGCTTGCAGGACTTTTACCAAAGCAAGATCGAGGCACCGTTTTTTGCTCACTTCCTCAAAGGCGAAGGCGCGGCTCCGGATTTCGAAGCCCTTGTCTACGACACCGGAGCAAGAGAGTGGAAGAAGTTCGCCCAGTGGCCGCCTGCCGAAGCGTCCAGGGTCAAGCGTTACTTTGGGGCGGACAAAAAGCTTACCGTCGATGCTCCCGCTGCCGGTGCTCAGGAGGCGGGTGCTTTTTCTGAATTCATCAGCGATCCGATGAACCCGGTTCCCTATCGCGACCGCGCGGACATCACGCTTCGTTTCACGCCCCGCGAGTTCATGACCGATGACCAGCGGTTTGCTTCGGCCCGCAATGACGTGCTGGTATTCCAAAGCGAACCGCTGACCGAACCGATCACGCTGACCGGCGAAGTGTTGTCTCACTTGCGAGTTTCGACGTCGCAGTCAGCGGCCGACTGGATGGTCAAGCTGATCGATGTGTACCCGGACGACCATCCGTTTGTCGCCGGATCACAGCCGGGTTTGAACTTTGGTGGCTTTGAGCAGCTTGTCCGCAGCGAAGTCATCCGCGGCCGCTTCCGTGAAGGCTACGAAACGCCAAAGCCCTTTGTGCCGAACGAAGTCACGACGGTGGATCTGCCACTTCAGGGAGTGTGCCACACTTACAAGAAAGGCCACCGCATCATGATCCACGTGCAGAGCACCATGTTTCCGTACATCGATCGCAACCCCCAGAAGTACGTCCCCAACGTCTTCGAGGCCGACGATTCGGACTTCACTGCGGCAACGCATCGCGTGTACCACAACGCCACCGACGCCAGTTGGATCGAAATGACAGTCTCCAAGTAGCAACGTGGTCGTGGCGTGAAGCTGCAATCATTGGCAGGGTTGAAGTGTCCACCATTTGAAAATGGCGTGGGCTTGGACACGCGGCCAACGGCCGGCTCGCCCTCCCATAAATTACCTCTTGCGCTATACTGTTCGTGACGGCCGTCGCCGACCCATCACCAACAACAGAACAAAATGGCTCTTTCATCTCCACTCTCCAGTTTGCTCTCCTTCTGCGAAATGCTCTGCGTCAAAGAATGCTGCGGCATCGAATCGTTTGACTTTGCGCCGGTCCATATCGCTTCGTGGCTTCAGCAGTCACGCGGAGAACCGGCCCAAAAAACGATCGGCGACCTCAAGCAACAATTGGGAGACTTCAAAAACCGGTTCGGAACCGCGTCCGACACCGAAGGTTACGAATCGGGTGAAGACGAAATGAATCAGATCTTTTCTCCCGAGCAAGTCGACCAGTTGGCAGACCAGCTTTTGACGAACCTTGAGCACGCCGTTGCCCTGACCGAGCAAAGCAACATCGTCCAGTGGAAGCCCGATGGGGCACCGGCGACGACCGAGCATCATCCTGAATTCGGCAACCAGTTCGTGCGTGCCCTCGCGTGGCGATACGCCTGCAAAAAGTTCGATGCCAACCGCCATGTCAGCGCCGAAGACCTAGAAACGATCTTGAACGCCACCAATCTTTCGGCTTCATCGTTCGGGCTTCAGCCGTATCAACTGGTCGTGATTCAGGACCGGGCACTGCAGGAAAAACTGATGCCCGTGTCATACAACCAGACTCAGGTTCGCGACGCATCGGCGGTGATTGTGTTTGCCATCCGGACCAACATTGATGAGCAATACATCAAAGACAATGCCCGACTGACCGAACAGATTCGTGGCCTTGAACCGGGAACGCTGGACCAATACGCGGGACAAATGATCGGTGCGATCATGGGAATGGACGACGAAAAACGGGCTCGCTGGGCCAGCAAGCAGACTTACATTCTGATGGGCACCGCGTTGGCAGCCTGTGCGATGCTGGGAATCGACTCCTGTCCGATGGAAGGCTTCGTCGCCGATGAGTACGATCAGATTCTCGGGCTGACCGACAAGAATCTGCGGGCCACGATTGTACTTCCGGTGGGCTATCGAGCCGCCGATGACGAACAAGCGGGCTTTGCCAAAGTCCGCAACCCACTGGACAAAATGGTGGTCAGGATTTCGTAGGTTGCGTGCCAAAATCAGCCGCGGTTTTGCCCGTTCGGCTGGAGCCTCGACTTCGACGATCTTTTCAGAAAGGACACCGATGGGACTCTTCGACGGTACCGAACTTGAACGTCCCGTTCTCTGCGAGCAGTGTGGTCTGGATGTGAAGACCTGCGACTGCCAACCGGTGGTGCAAGCCGAAGCCGATGTGCCGCCGGAGAAACAGAGTCTTCGTGTTCGCCTGGAAAAGCGAAAACGTGGAAAGTTCATGACCGTGATACACGACTTTCGCGGGCCGACCGCTCAGCGGCGCCAGTTTCTTTCCGATATCAAGAACCATTGCGGTGCCGGCGGCACGATTGATGATGACAACGTGGAAGTGCAGGGTGACCATGTGGAGCGGATCACGGCTTTTCTGTTGTCTGGCGGCTATTGCGTGCGTTAAATGTGGCACAGCCAAAGCGTTGGAGCCTGCCTGGACGGCACGCGGAGCGTGCCAGCTTCACAAACTAAGCCGAAAATTCTATCCAGCAGAGGCGGCGGTGACCAACAAACCAATGAGATCAAGACAATCACGTCCAGTGCTACCGTAATAGCCGGGTGAATTGTAACAACTCCAAAACAGCCGCACGATTGTTTCCCGTCCACCAATGTTTTCGTCGCGCCAACGAAAAACAAACTGAACAAACCGATTGCAATCCAACGGCCAATGTGAACCCGGATTATTCACGACGACGGGCGTTGATTCTACGTCTGGCCAACAGAAGCAAGGGGAACGCTGGATTTCAACAAGAAATGTAAATCATTCGGTAGATGAAAACCACAGTGATCGTTTCATCGCATCAGAGTTGCGGATCACTGTCTCAACTGATTCTGACGCCCACGCCTCGTGAATAATCCGGGGTGAAGGACCTTGGGAAATTCAAGAGCTTGCAACCGTTTGCAAGCCACGATGAAATGGAAATCGTGACGACAGCAGAAGGCAGCCTAATTTTTCTTGACTCTGACCTTGGCGGGGCGTTATTCTGGTGATTGAGATGTTTCATCCCGGATTATTCACGACGACGGGCGTTGATTCTACGTCTGGCCAACGGGAGCAACGGGAGCAAGGGAGAGCGAGGGAAAAGCTGAATTTCAACAAGAAATGTAAATTGTCTCGTAGATGAAAACCACAGCGACTGTTTCATCGCATCAGAGTCGCGGATCACTGTCTCAACTGATTACTGATTCTGACGCCCACGCCTCGTGAATAATCCGGGTTGATGAGAAGGTGTCCGGCAAAAAAATCGTACTGCTACTACTAACCCAGCCACACCTGTCGGTTCCACCGCAGGTCGAAATTGCTATTCCAAAAAGGGAGTCAGGGTGTCAAGAGCGTTTACACTAGTTGAGCTTCTCGTTTCTATTGCTGTCGTTGGCATTTTGCTGGCACTGTTGATTCCCGCCGCCCAGTCGATTCGAGAATCGGCAAGGCTCACGCAATGTAAAAACAACCTTCGGCAAGTTGGACTGGCAGCTCTCAATTTTGAATCAGCGAATCAGCATTTTCCGACGGGACAGCTCGTCGATCCGAATGCAATTGAGCAGTCCCAACTCGTCGGACATCTGGTGTTTCTGCTTCCCTTTCTCGATCAAGACACTTTGCACAACAATTTGAGGGATGCTTCCTCATTCAGATGGAATATCGATCAGCCAGGAGAACCGTGGTACGACCTACCCGAATTGGCGGAGATTGCGTCTACAAACATAGTTCCACTTTTTCGGTGTCCGTCAGATGGATATGGTGACAAGCAATGGCTACTATGCACGAAATTCTCGCTGGGTCGGTCCGAATCTTTTTTTCCTGTGCGCTTTCCTGACTCGCAGCCGTTCTGGACAAACTACTTGGGGTCGTCGGGGTCCATCTCAAAGATAGTGGACGGCAATCTGGCGGTCTTTCCGAACCAGGGCATTTTCTATGAGAATTCGGAAGTAGCAATTTCGGACATCACCGATGGTTCAAGCAATACCTTTTTGGCGGGCGAAGCTGTCGGTGGACTTGCCGTCGAGCCAGCAGTCGCAGAAACCAAAATCAACGCACGCCACTCAGTGTTTCAAAATGGACTTGGTGGTATTTTCGGATACTTTTCTGATGACGATCCTTCGAGAGATTTGTTCAACAGGAATCTTCGATCAAACTTTTCAAGTTCGCACTTTGCAGGCAACTTCATTGTCTTTGTTCGCTGCGATGGAAGCGTTCAATCCTATTCACGGGATACCAGCTTCGACGTGCTCGATTCTCTTATGACTAGAGCAAGTGGAGAAGTCGCCGAATGATTTGGTTGTTTATCGCGCTGCTGTATTTGCCGGGTATCCCTTTTCAGGGTAAATCCATTTCTATCGATGCCGCTTATCAACACTGCGTGAATAACAGTGTCGATACTCACAGGATTTTTGATGGATTGGAAGTTGAGCTGAAGAAATCCGTAACCAAAACCGCCAGTAAGGTTGTTTCCGTAGATCACATTTTTCGACAACTCAATCCCAGTTTTCAACAACTTGTTCAACCCGATGGAGGCACGACTGTCGTCTTGGCTAATGATCATGCATTTCGAGTTAGAACGACAAACGGCGAACCCTTTATTATCAACGAATCAGATGCAGATGAATTTTGTCAACGTGCTTTGAAAGACATCCACAATACGGCACGGCGACCCAAAGTCGCCACGACTCTCTGGGATTTGAATTTCCCTAACAAAGACCTCTTCGAGGCTTTTAAGTCGTGTGATGAACAATTGGTTGACGGAGCAAAAGTTTGGACTTTCGAATACGAGACCATATTAAAAAGTGGAAGTGAAACGCTGCCGGTTGTTGGCCAAATCGAAATTTTTCCTGATCGAAACTGCATGATCAAGCGAGTGTATTGTGTAGTCGGGGATATGGACGGGAAAGATCTGTCAAACGAAAAAGCAATTTCTGATCATCTTCAAAAACACGGGAACACGACGGGCGTTCGATTTCCAATAGCTGACATGGAAATAAGCTACTCGAAATTTGAAGACCGCTGGATACCCTCCGAATACATCGAGAAAGGTGTCAAAATTGAGATTGTGTCTATCGCGAAATACGAGGGATCAAAAGAGGATTTTACACCCGCGGCCTTCGGTATCGAGGATTTCGTTGCACAGCCTACTGGAAAGCGTCGATGGCACTGGATCCTCATGGCGGTACTTTGCGTTTGTGCTTTGGTGTACTTTTGGAAAAAATAAGCCCGGATTATTCACGACGACGGGCGTTGATTCTACGTCTGGCCAACAGCAGCAAGGGAAAAGCTGAATTTCAACAAGAGATGTAAATCATCCGATAGATGAAACCACAGCGATCGTTTCATCGCATCAGAGTCGCGGATTGCTGTCGGAACTGATTCTGACGCCATGCCTCGTGAATAATCCGGGATAAGTAGTGAACAATTTGGATCGCTCTGACTCAGGTCACCGATCCGCTCGACGGCACACGGAGTGTGCCTACTACTTTACGCGCGGTTTTTCGATCGGGGCGATTCCCGGGTACATCGCCACGATCATCAATAACAGATACAGCGCGTACAGCCCCGCTGACATCGCAATGTCAAACGCGTTCATCGCCAGAGCTCCTTTGGGCATTAGCACCGAAAGAATAATCACGCAATCAAGCAGCGTCATCATGGCCAGGCCCGCCACCAGCAACCACGCCTGCAAAATCTGAAAACTTTTGTTGCAGTGGTTGGTGTTGATAAAGTGGTATCCCACCAAAAGGCGAATCGCGAACCCACCAATCGGCAGGACCACGGAAGCCAGTTCAATTGCCCAGCGTTGATTGGGAAACAGCAACCGCAGAGCCAACGGAATCAGCAGAATCGCAATCGGAAGCAGACCGTCCCAGCGAAAGACTCGCGAAATCCACAGTTTCCACATCCGCTAGTCCCCGAACTGGATGCCTTGCGCCAACGGCAGTTCCTTTGACCAGTTGATCGTGTTGGTTTGTCGCCGCATGTAGACTTTCCAGGCATCACTTCCTGACTCGCGCCCACCGCCGGTTTCTTTCTCGCCACCAAAGGCACCGCCGATCTCTGCACCGCTGGTGCCGATGTTGACGTTGGCGATCCCGCAATCGGATCCGGTTGCTGACAGGAACCGCTCGGCCGTCAACAGATTCGTCGTGAAAATCGCGCTCGAAAGCCCCTGCGGAACGGCGTTCTGCATTTCGATCGCCTGGTCGATGTCCGAGTAGGGGATCACGTACAGAATCGGCGAGAAGGTTTCGTGATGAATCTGATCCGTCTGCGCGGGCATGCGGATGATCGTTGGCTGGACAAAGTTGCCTTTTCCTGGCACGACGTCGCCACCGCAAACGACCTCGCCGCCTTCGGATTTGGCCGTTTCAATCGCGGCCTTCATCGCTTCGATTGATTGCGGTGTGATCAGAGGCCCCATCAGTGTCGCCGCGTCCAGCGGATCGCCGATGGTGACTTGCGAGTAGGCTTTGACCAGACGGTCGGTCACGTCGTCGATGCAATCCTGATGGACCAGCAAACGCCGCGTCGAAGTGCACCTTTGCCCGGCGGTACCAATGGCTCCGAATACGATTCCGCGAATCGCAAGGTCCAGATTGGCATCCGGTTCGACAATGATCGCGTTGTTGCCGCCGAGCTCCAAAAGCGTTTTGCCAAACCGGCCCGCGACGCGAGAGGCCACCATTTGTCCGACTTTGGAGGATCCGGTAAAGCTGATCAGGGGCAGCCTTTTGTCGTCCAGAATTTGAGTTCCGACCGTTTCGTTCTCACCGACCGTCAAGCAGAAAAGCCCACTGACGCCATGGTCGGCCATCACGGAATTGCAAATGTGCTGGGTCGCCACGGCGGTCAGCGGTGTCAGCGGAGAGGGCTTCCAGACCATCGTGTTGCCGCATACCGCAGCCAAGGCCGCGTTCCATGACCAGACCGCGACAGGAAAGTTAAACGCAGAAATAATTCCAACCGGTCCCAGTGGATGCCACTGTTCGTACATGCGGTGTCCGGGTCGTTCGGAGTGCATCGTCGACCCGCAAAGCTGCCGTGAAAGCCCAACGGCAAAGTCACAGATGTCGATCATCTCCTGAACTTCGCCGATGCCTTCAGCGCGGATCTTGCCCATCTCCAAAGCAACCAGTTCGCCCAGCGGCTCAAGGTTTTCCCGCAGTGCGTTTCCCAGATCGCGGATTAGCGAGCCGCGTTTGGGTGCCGGTACGCTTCGCCAGGACTGAAACGATTGAACGGACTGACCGATGACTTCGTCGTAAGTCCCACGATCGCACAGTTGGACTTCGGCGATCGCTTCACCGGTCGACGGGTTGAAAGACGTGAGCTTCTTTGCTGACGCATCGTCGATCCAGCCTTGGGGGCCAAAGCAGGCGCCGGAGTTTACAGGTTGGATGCTGAGTTTTTCGAGGAGTTTCATGTTCGTAGGGCCGGTTTTGCCGGCCGTCTTTGGTGTCGAATGGATTCGGGTGTTAAAGAGGGACTGATTGAGAACAGCTCAGTTGCGGCCGTGGACCGAGCGGTGACATAGTTTATGAATCGAATGCGGCCGGTGGGAACCGGCCCTACGCTTTGTGAAGTGAAACTGCGGCCGGTGGGAACCGGCCCTACGCCTACGCTTTGTGAAGTGAAACTGTGGCCGGTGGGAACCGGCCCTACGCCTACTACGCCTACGCTTTGTGAAGTGAAACTGTGGCCGGTGGGAACCGGCCCTACGCCTACGCTTTGGTCCAGATGGCCAGTTCGTTGCCGCTGGGGTCGGTGAAGTGAAACCTGCGGCCGCCAGGAAACTCGAATGTTTCCACCGAGACCCTGCCGCCGTTGTTGATGACAGCTTGTCGTGTTGCTTCGAGGTCATTGGAAAAAAGGATCACCAGCGCGCCTTGATTCGATGGCTTTCTGTCACCGCTGCTGGCATCGAATCCACCTTCGACACCGGCGCCCTGAATTTCCACATACTCCCGACCCCAGTCCTTGAAAGTCCAACCGAAGGCGTTGCCGTAAAAGGCCTTCATCTCGTCCACGTCGGATGCGGGAAGCTCGATGTAGTGAAACTTGTGATGATCGGACATGGTGGAGTTCATTGTAGCGGGAAAAAGGAAATGTACCTGGTTGTGGATTCCAGTGCTGCGAGCCACAACCACGTTACGTTAGCCCGGATTATTCACGAGTCGTGGGCGTTAGAATCAGTTGAGACAGTGATCCGCGACTCTGATGCGATGAAACGATCGCTGTGGTTTTCATCTACCGGATGATTTACATTTCTTATTGAAATTCAGCCTTTTCCATTGCTCCGGTTGGTCAGGCGTAAAATCAACGCCCGTCGTCGTGAATAATCCGGGGTTAGCTTCCTTCCTTTGCCAGCCAGTTCAAATACGCATCCAGAAAACCCTGAATCTCCCCGTCGAGGACTTTCTGAAAGTCCCCTACGTAGTGACCTGTTCTGGCATCTTTGACCCGCTGATCCGGGTGCAGGAAGTAATTGCGAATCTGCGAGCCAAAGCCAACCTGGGCTTTGCTTTTGTAGCTTTCCGCATTTTCGGCATCGCGCTTTTCTTCTTCCACACGTGCCAGTGCCGCCCGCAACATCTTCCAGGCCTGAGCCCGGTTCTTGTGCTGGGAACGCTGGGTCTGGCACTGCACCGCGACGCCGGTCGGGATGTGTGTCAGTCGAATCGCACTGTCGGTCTTGTTCACGTGTTGACCACCGGCACCGCTGGCGCGATAGGTATCCACGCGAACATCGGATTCGTCGATATCGACTTCCACCGAATCGGAAATCTCCGGCGTCACATCGACTGCCGCAAAACTCGTCTGGCGTTTGCCTTCGGAGTTGAACGGGCTGATGCGTACCAAGCGGTGGACGCCTCTTTCGCCTTTGAGGTAGCCGTAGGCCATCGGGCCGCGGATCGCGATCGCGGCGTTGTTGATTCCTGCATCCGGGTTGTCGCTGCGGTCCATCAGCTCGATCGTGTACTCGTACTTCGCCGCCCACTGCGAATACATCCGCAACATCATCTCGGCCCAGTCATTGGCATCGGTGCCGCCGTCGCGCGCGTAAATCGTGAGGATCGCGCCGCAGCCATCGTGCTCGCCATTGAGCAACGATTTGAGCTCCAGTTCGTCCAGCTCTTTTTCCAGCCGTTTGATTTCCGATTCGATTTCGGGAACGATCGATTCGTCTTCAGCGCCCATCTCGATGAGAGCTTGCATGTCTTCGTCGGCGACCAGCAGTTCCTTCATCGGAGCGACGATGGCTTTGAGCGATTTGAGTTGCCCCACAACTTCCTGGGCTTTCTCCTGGTCATCCCAAAAACCAGCCGCAGCCATCTGCTGTTCGATTTGAGCAGATTGAGCAATTTTTGAATCGTAGTCAAAGACTGTCCCGCAACTGGGTAATGCGCTGGCGGATCGAAGTCGAACGGTCAATCAGTTCAGTGTCCATGACAACAAAAGATTCTTTAAGGTTGGCCAGTTGGCCGAAACGGGGAACATCGCGATCACCACAGGATTTGCGGCGGCCCCGAAATCATAGCCAGAAAACGCGGATCGGCTAAGGGCCTCTGGCGGCGGACTTGTCAGGCCTCGGGTTCACGATGTGCAGCGGATGGTGGATGTCGATTTGCACAACACGGTTGAGTAGGGCCGGTTCCCACCGGCCATCGTTTGGTTCTTTTTGTGAGCGGGTTTGAGTGCGGGATAAGGGTAAGGTTGAAAATTTGTTTTTCGAGAGACGATGCGGAACATGGCCGGTGGGAACCGGCCCTACGTTACTTGCCCGTTGAATCCGGAACTTGTAAGCCGAATTATTGCTACGGCCGGTTTCCGCGGACACCATTTTTGCTGCCAAAAGACGGCTTGGTTGACCGGAGCGATGGTGGGACTTAGAGTAGCTCTAACGGTGTATTCTTCGCGTTTCGGCTCACACTTCCGCAATGTAGGTCACTTGAAACACCCGCCAGAGGTCTGGCCATCGGTCAGAGAGATAGATGAAAAAAGACAAGTCCAAAGATTCGCAAAACGGCAAGATCAAAGGTGTTTCGGGGGACGCAACCATCGAAGCGATGGTCAAGCGATTTACCCAGGTCCGCCAGGAAAACGAAGTCGACAAGTACTTCCGCGCCCTGGTCAAATCGCAGGGCAGTGACCTTCACATGAAGGTCGGCAAGGCACCGATCATCCGCGTCAACGGTACACTCAAACCACTCAAGCGGGACCCGATCGAAATTGAGGAAATGGCACGGCTGCTGTTCCCGATGATGGGCGATCGTCACCGCAAAATCTTCGAAGAGGAAGGCGGTGCTGACTTTGCTTACACCGTCGAAGTCGATGGCGTTGACTGGCGTTTTCGTGTCAACATGCTGCAACAGCTTGGTAAGATTGGACTCGTTGCCCGTCGTGTGAACAACTTCATTCCCGACTTCCAGGGCCTCTACCTGCCACCGTCAATCGAATCGCTTTGTCACTTTGAGCAAGGCATGATCCTGCTGGCCGGAGTGACGGGCTCTGGTAAAAGTACCACGATCGCCTCGATGCTGAACTACATCAACGGGATCTACGCGAAACACATTCTCACCCTCGAAGATCCGATCGAATTCGTTTACGCCGACAACAAGTGCCTGATCAATCAGCGCGAAGTCGGTGTCGATGTGGTGGACTTTGGCGTGGGCATGAAGCATGCGGTTCGTGAAGACCCCGATATCATCCTCGTCGGTGAGCTTCGTGACGAAGAGACGTTCATGACGGCGATTCACGCTGCTGAAACCGGTCACTTGGTATTCGGCACGATTCACGCTTCGACGGCTCCTTCGACCATCGGTCGTATTCTGGACCTTTTCCCCGAAGAGATGCACGGCGCGATTCGCGGTGCGATGGCGATGAACATGAAAGCCATCGTCGGTCAGAAACTGCTCAAGTCGATCAAACCCGGAGTCGGACGTGTTCCGACCTGTGAAATCATGTCCTTCAATCCGACGATCCGCAAGCTGATCCTTGAAGAGAAAGACCACAAGTTGGCCGATGCGATCCCGATGTTCGCCGAAGAAGGAATGCAGGATTTCACGATGAGCCTTGAGCAGCTTGTCCGTGACGAACTGATTGATCGCCCGACGGCGTTCCAGGTCGCTCCGAACAAAGAAGTTCTCAAGATGAAGCTCAAAGGCATCGACGTTTCGGCACCGGGTATCCTGTAGCCAAACACCTATCGGGCCCCGTGGACTCCTTGGGGCCATCGGTTGATCAACGCGAGTTGTGATCCCGGATTATTCACGAGGCGTGGGCGTTAGAATCAGTTGAGACAGTGATCCGCGACTCTGATGCGATGAAACGATCGCTGTGGTTTTCATGTACCGGATGATTCACATTTCTTGTTGAAATTCAGGTTTTCCCTTGCTCCGTTTGGCAAGACGTCGAATCAACGCCCGTCGTCGTGAATAATCCGGGCTGATTTGCCGGTTAATCTGCAGATGCCGCTCAAATCGGCAAGACACAAGATTAGAGTTTATGGTGTTTTGCCCTGTTGGTCCTGTAACAGGGAATCGCTCATGATTACTATGAGTCCCAACGTGCAGCGAGATTATTGGCAACAGGGGGCCGAAGTGACTCCTGACTCCTGAATTTCACTGCAAAAACCTTATCCCGGATCATTCACGAGGCGTGGGCGTGACTTTCAGTTCAGCCAAGTGAACACAGTATTAGTCCGAAAAAGGTGCTATTCTGGAACTCATCAGCGAGGTGAACCGAATTCTAGGGGGCGGTACCGCTTTGACGTTCGTTTCAGCGTGACTGGCTGCGAATCGACGCCCATCGTCGTGAATAATCCGGGTCAACAGCAATTAACGCCTGTCGTCGTGAATAATTCCGGTTCAATACCAAATGATGAATTAACATAGGGCAGGACGTCATCCAGCTTACGTTGAATCACCACCACACGATTTCCGCATTTCCACTTTCACACCGATGGAGAAATTGTCACACCATGAGAAATAAACTTTCGTTGCTGCTCGTGCTTGTCGTTGCTTTGGTTTCGGAGCAAACCTTGCTGGGCCAGCAAAACGTACTGCTGGACTTTGATTCCGGTACAGACGCAAATATTAACTACTCAGCTGCTTCCCGAAATCAAGTGCAGAGTACCCTGGAAACAATTTACCAGGATTTCGACATTAACTTTTTCCAAACGTCGCCGACTACCGGTCCGTTTACGACATTGACTTTTAATTCGGGAACGCCCGGTGGTCTTGCCGATGGCATTGACTTTCGCAACCTCAATCAGAGTGACAATGCAGTCATCAACGCGGCGGGCCTCGGGCTGACGTCTACTGCGGACATCATTGGGATTTCAGGGAATATCGCAGCCCATGAACTTGGTCACCTGCTGGGCTTGCGTCACCGTGACTCCTTTGGCCCGATTGGCTCAGGGATTTTTGCGGGACTGCCGGGCGGTGCTGGAAACTTGAATCCGATCTTCCCGGGTCCAACCAATGCGACTGAATTTGGAAACCATGTCCTATCAACACCTGCGTTCGGTGCCAGCGTCGCCCGTTTCGCCCAGCCCGTCTGGTTGAGCGAACGATCGGCCATCAAGTTGACTCATGCTGAACAGGGTACTGTGGTAGCTGAATCTGCAGCCCCCAACAACACCCTTGCTACGGCACAGTCATTGACTCCCGATAACCTTCTCGTACCCAACACGATCGTCGCTGGCCAAAACGCAGGCGTAGGCCCATTTTTCGACGTTGATACGCTTTCTGTTACCGGATCAATTACCGCAGGCGATATTGATTTGTTTCAGTTCGAAGCCGAAGCCGGTGACCTGTTCAATTTTGAGGTGAGTTCGTCGTCGAATGTGAACATTGCCAACTCATTTGATACGCAGTTATCAATCCTGGACAGTAGCGGTAACTTTGTTGACTACTTTGGCACCAATGCATTTAACGATGACGAAATCGAGTCATTCGATTCGGTGATTTTTGATTTGGTGCTTCCCGCTGACGGTACGTACTTCATTCAGGTTAATGGATTCGCGGCCGGTTCGGCGGGAGACTACGAACTGTTTTTCAGCCGATTCAATGGCGGTGTTGCAGTACCCGAGCCAACATCAATGGCGGTTCTGCTGGGCGTGGCGGCTATCGCCGGACTGCGTCGCAGAAGATCCTAAGCTAAGACCACCGCAAATACAGTCTGTGTGTTCGCAGCGGCCAGCCAGGCCAACCGACACGCAGATAGAATTTACGCTTACAAACTTGGCCGATTAGTTTTTACTAATCGGCCATTATCTTTTGTCTTGCGGTGGATACGGCAGACGCGATTGGTGCGTACGGGTAACGAAGTTCGGCGATCGAGCTGTCACGTTTTTCCAGATCCCCTAACGCCTTGCCAGCAGCTTTAATCCTGATTATTCACGAGGCCTGGGCGTAACTTTCAGCTCATCCAATGAGTATCAGCCCGGATTATTCCACGAGGCGTGGGCGTGACTTTTAGTTCAGCCAATGAACGCCGTATCGGTCCAGGTAAAATCGCTTTCCTGCACTTCATCAGCGAGGTGAACCGAAATTTCCGAGGCGCACTCGGTGTCACGTTAGCTTTTGTGTGGCTCAACCCGATCAACGCCCGTTGTCGTGAATAATTCCGGTTCAAGTCTCGGAACCGGGCGACTTTGGAATGGACAATTTCTCGCCGCGACTCGGTTATCCTGGATACGCTAACCAACCCCAGGCGTAACTGCGGAACTCGTTCGATCGAGTTCGCATCGAGTTCGGATCGAAACGCCTCGTTTCCAGCGAAAGATCACCACATCGCGCTGCTTGGAAGCAACAAGCTTGTTCTGACTCACGCGAATCTGACCGCCGAAAACCACGAAACTAGCCCACGTACTGTCCGATTTTGACAGTGACGTTAAAGATCGTTGAAATGCTTACACACATGCATCAAAAATGCGAGTTTTCGGGATCCTTTTTCATTGCAAAACGCGTAGAGCGTGGTCTTTTTTCGATTGCTTCTTGAATGGCAGTGTATTTTATGAACTGACACTTTTTTGACTTCGACTAGGCCTACTCGGACGACAACATGAAGAACTACGTATTTAATTTGCTTGCCGCTTGTTTTTTGTTGGCTGGGTTATCCGGCGACGCGACGGCTCAGGGCGTAATCAATCTCGGGCCTGGTGATGTGATCACCAGCGGGACAGTGATTGATGACGGAACGACCGTCAACGTGATTGGCGGTACGATTGAAACGAATGTCGATTTGTCCAACGGTGAATTGAACATCAGCAGCGGTAGCGTCGCCTTGGGTGCCAACGGAACCGGTGGTGCGGGGTCGGGGTTTACCAATGTCGGAAACCTGGTCAACCTGTCCGGGGGTGACGTAGGTGGCTTCTTTCAATTGACTGACACCATATTCAATATCAGCGGCGGCACGATCGAAAGCTTTGGCCTGTTTGACGCTGCAACCGAAGTAAATATTTCGGGTGGCACAGTGACGCGATTCCCAGATATTTTTACCGGAACGGTCAATATTAGTGGAGGGGATGTTTTTGCGATTCGATTGTTTGCCGGCGGGACCGTTAACTTTTTCGGCGACAACTTTACGCTCGATGGCCAAGAGATTTCATTGGCCGTTGGTGAAACGATCGAATTGGACCAACGCAATCAACTATTGGGCGGTACGTTGGAAGACGGAACCGTATTCTCCCACGAATTGACGACGACCTTTGGCGGGTTTTTTGATGCAGAGCCGGGTGGATTTTCTGCCGCAGGGACTCTGCTTTTAACCCGTGTAGCGGCTGTTCCTGAACCATCAGCGATGGTCCTTTTTGGGTTCGCCGGGGTTTTGGCAGTCAGCCGTCGACGCCGGGCATAAGCCGGATACTAGGTTTGGCATTGTGTGCCAAATCATCTGATCTTTTTCAGTCCTTGAATTCGACAAGTGAGCCACTGGCCGTAAGGCGCTGTGAGGCCTTGGGTGTGAGCGCACTTGAGCCGCTGGCCGTGAGCGGGTGAGCGGCGCCTTGCGTTTGTTTGTGCCGATTCGGTTTTTCCAACCAACAAATGCCGTAGCAACCCTGCGATCGGCTCTACGTCCAAATAATTGTTAAATGTTTTCGCGTGCTCAGGCGTTTCGCGTGCCAACCTGAGCAACCTGAGCGGATGCCTCACGGTGCCTCACGGCCAGCGGCTCACAGGCGCACCGCGGCCCGGGTTCGCGTTGAAGCGGCGAATGAGCCGCCAAATGGCAGAAACCCGCTTAAAATGCATCGAATTCAATCTACAATGAGGCGACGGCCCGTTTTGGGCAGGCCGTAGGCGATTTGAGCCTTCCAAGAGACCTCCAAATACTGACATTTCATGGCTCACCCGTTTTTCTGTGCTCGATCGGCGATTTCGGCTCAAAGCGCCCTCATTGCCGCGGGTTTGACGCTGCTCGCGGCACAGCCCGCCTGGTCACTGGATGTGCTTGGAGCGCGCGGGCCTGGCGGTTACCTTTCGCCATTAAAGCTGGGCTTGGTGGCGATAGTGTTTTTCGTGTGGGTCAAGCTGGCCGACTGGATGAACCGCGATGCGGTGCAAATTGGCGAGCTGACCGGGCAGATTCCGCAACTTTGGAACCCGATCAACGTTGGTCTGCACCTGGCGGGTTTCTTTGCCGCGATTTCGATTCCGATCTTTTGGGTTGGCTGGCCGATTTACGTCACGGTTTCTCTATTGCCGTTCATCATCTATCGGTTTATCAGGCGGTCGAGGATGAAGAAAGACACCGCCATCAAACAGCGTTTGACCGGCGAAGAGGATCTTGAGATGGGCGTCCTTGCCCAGGACACCGGCGTCGAATTCGATTTTACCGCCGCCGGAAGCGACAGCACCGACAAACAAGCCAACCTGATACGGGCCCGGCAGGCCGATGGCTATGTCCCGATGAAGGACCTGTTGGCCGACTGCATGTCCAAGCGAGCTGAAACGCTTTTGATCGACTACACGCAAAGTGCCGCCGCGCCGCGAATCCTGGTCGATGGATCGTGGCATGCATTGGAGCCAATGGATCGCGTGACTGGCGATGGCGTCCTGACAAGCCTGAAATTTCTTGCCGGCACCAATCCTGCAGATCGTCGCAACCAGCAAAACGGTCGTTTCAAAACGAAATCGGACTTTGGCAAAATCGAAATCGACGTCACGTCCGTCGGCGTGCAGGGTGGCGAGCGGGTGCAGCTGAAATTTATCGGTGCCGAAGCAGACAAGCTTTCTCTGAAAAAGCTGGGGATGCTTCCGGGTCTCCAAAAGGCATTTATTCCAGCGCTCAACAAGCCGGGAATCTGCATTGTTTCAGCGCCTCCGGGGCAGGGGCTGACGACGTCGTGGCAGGGACTTTTGCTTTCAGCCGACAGGATGACTCGCGATTGTATTGGGCTCGTTCATGACGGCAACGAAGAAGAAACGGCCCTCGAGAACATCGTCATCAAAAAGTACAACGCTTCTGCCCAGGGCGACCAAGGCAAAGTTCTCGCCGCGGCGCTGTTGACGCGACCGGACTCCCTCGCTGTTCCGCACATCGGATCGCCTGAGGTGACCGACCAGATCACCGAAGCCATCCAACGCCAGGAAATCAGTGTCTGGTTGCAGACGTCGGCACACGCGGCCGTTGAAGCACTGCTGAGAGTGATGGCCAATTCCAAGGACCGGGTTCAGTTTGTCGACACGGTCCGTTATGTGACTTGCCAGCGACTCGCCCGACGGCTCTGTCCTCATTGCCGACAGGAGATTCGCGTCCAACCGCAACTGATCCAACAGCTTGGTGGCGACCCACGAAAGCAGCAGACCATTTACCAGGCGTGGCGGTTGCCTCCACCCGAACAGCGTGTTGACGAGAACGGTCGCGAGATTGAATTTCCAACCTGTCAAACCTGTGGGGGGCTGGGTCACATTGGTCGAATTGCGATTTACGAGATGTTGACCGTAAACGACCAAGTCCGCAAGACATTGAAAGAGTCACCCAAAGCGGCCGCAGTCGATGCCGCGGCCCGCAAGTCGGGCGCGAAAATCGCCATGTCGGCATCGGCATGGAAGCTGGTCCTGCTGGGAGTCATTTCGCTTCAGGAAGCCCAGCAAGCACTCAAACAGAATCAGCCACCGGCGAAAAAATAGATGGACTACACAAAGGCAGAACCTGTCATCTTTACCGCCGCTGGCGAAACCGACCAGGAGCGTGAAGAGAACGTTGAAATGGTCAGCGGATCGCCGGGCTTTGCGCCCGCGACGGTGATCGTCGCTGAAGCCATTCACAAGGATGCTGACCTGACGGTTCTCGATTTTACGCCGCAGCAGGTTAACATTCGTTTTCGCGTTGATGGGCTTTGGCATCCCGGGGTGCCGATGGATCGTCAGACCGGCGACTACATGTTGGCCGTTCTCAAGCAACTCGCAGGGACGGACTATCGGGATCGCCGCAGCAAGCAAAAGGGCAAGTTCGAGACCGAGTACGTCCGCCAGAAGCAGAAATTCAAAATCGTTTCCCAGGGAATACCCACCGGCGAACGCGTTGGGCTGTACCTGGACTACAAAAGACCACCGCTGGAAACAGTCGAAGACCTCGGCATGCGAAAAAGCATGGTGCCGCAGTTGGTCGATTTGATGAAGATGGATTCGTCCGGATGGTTTTTGGTGTCGGCGGTTCCCGGGGAAGGTTATACCTCGGCGTGGCGCGGGGCACTGGATTCCTGCGACCGTCTGGTGAAGGACTTCTTTGTGATCGAGGAGGTCAAAAAAGTCGAACCCGAAGTGATCAATATCGGGTCAATTACGTTCGACAGTTCCAAACAGGAAACAGCCCTGACGCCGCTGCCGCAGTTGATTCTTCGCGAGCCCGATGTGCTGGCGTTTCCCGACTTGCCCGACGGCAAACTGCTTGAGAGTCTGTGTGACGTTTCGATCAAGCACGACATACCGATGTACTTTCGCAATCCGGGAAAGAACGCGATTGACGCACTGCTGC
Organism: uncultured Pirellulaceae bacterium; assembly: GCA_937928555.1. GTDB lineage: Bacteria > Planctomycetota > Planctomycetia > Pirellulales > Pirellulaceae > Mariniblastus. Next base: position 8,400 of record CALFWR010000010.1, on the reverse strand, counting down.
GTATGATTGCCCTCGGGTTGCCGCAACCGAAAAAGTTTCTTGATCAGCTTTCGGGTGTCCTCTGCATGCGGTTGGTGCGGAAACTTTGTACCAAATGCCGAATTGAATATGTGCCGCACCCGCAATTGCTGCAAAAGCTGGGTCTGCCCCAGGGCAGGATTGAACGGCTTTATCGGCCGTTTATCTTCAAACCGGGAATGCTTGACGAGAACCAGAACGAGATCGAGCCCTGTTCGAACTGTAGCGGAATCGGGTACAAGGGCCGCACGGGTATCTTTGAGTTGTTGAAGATGACCGAACCGTTGCGAGCGGCGGCGATCAAATCGCCAAACCTTGCGGCGTTGACCGCTTTGGCAAAGAAGAACCAGCACATCAGCCTGACCCAGGAGGCGTCGGTCGTGATTGCCCAGGGTGTGACGTCGGTCGAAGAGCTTCAACGGATGCTACAGAGCTAGGAAAATACGATGGTAATACTGACTGTCATTTTGTTGTTCATTCTGATACCCGCCGCGACCTGGTGGTTTGGGCTGTGGAATAACTTTCTCACGCTGATCAACTTTTTGATCGCGGCCCTGATCGCGTCGAGCTACTACGAGACCCTTGCCGGGCAACTGGCAAGCAACCTCGCTGACTATGCCAAGCTCGCAGATTTTCTGTCGCTCTGGATTCTGTTCGTTGGGTCGTTTCTGATTTGTCGGTTTGTGACGGAATACCTCAGCGGTCACAAACTGGAGTTCGACAAAGTCACAGAATTGATTGGCCGAAGTGTGCTTTCGATCTGGATTGCCAGCGTGTTTGTGGCCTTTACCTTGTTTTCGTTCCACATGGCACCCTGGCACCCGGATGCCTTTCAAAAGGATCCCGAAGCGTCAACATTGGGAATCGGACCCGACCGAATGTGGTTGGCTTTCATTCAAAGCCGCTCGCGGGGCGCATTGTCGACGTCGCGCGAATCCGATTTTCTGACCAAAGCAGCGCCCCAGTCAAAGCACCCCGACGATGCCGATCTGGGGGACGTCAGAGTGTTTGATCCCGAAGCGACGTTTATCGACACGTGGCACAAGCACCGCGAGCGTTTGTCCAAAGCCAAAGGCTTTCGTTAAAGCCAAAGGTTTTCGTTAATGGCTCTCCGAGCTGTGATTTTTTCGATCACCCTCCCACCGGGAGGGTCGGCGGTTCACCGCCGGGGAGGGTTGCGTCTGGCATTGCCAAAGGAAGCGCATTGGCGTTGCGATGAACAAAATTACAGCCTCTCGGAGTCGGTTTTTCACGCCTCGGAGAGGCGAGCTACTTGGTTTCACAGCCTTCCAGAGGCGTGCGACTAACTGTGGCCTACCGTAAAATTCTTCGGCGTGCGTTGCCCCAAAAGTGCATCGGGCGATTGGGACGAAGCTCAACAGGTGTTGATCTGATCCACATTCGATCCCCGCGACGGGCGATCACGTAGGGGTACCAATTGGCAGGTCGCCGAATCGGTGGTTGAAACCGTATCTCGAGCGAAGGACGCGGCAAAAGCGAAGTGTCCTGCCACTGTCCTGGAGCTTCGCTGGCAGAAAGATGCAGCAAAATCGTGACGACAAAGGCCAGGCAGGCCCGCGTCAGAGGGAGAAGGTTCATCAGTTGTCCTGTTCGTGTGTAGTTCATCAAGGGTGAGTCGCTAGAATATCGAACGAACCCTGCGGCTGCAAACGGCCAGAGAGATGGACCTTTGGAAACGATGATGAATTGCGGTGAACGCTCCTGTCGAGTGCTCCGTTGGACGATAACTTTGGCGATATTGTTATTGGCTATACCGAGTTCGCTCACCGCGCGCGATCAGGGTGTGGAGTTTCGTGCTGATGGCACCCAATCGTCGCCCATTAAAAAGCGACAGGAAAAGCGAAAGTTCGGTGCTCCGACTCCGACGAACATTGCTTCGCCGCGCCCCGATGGCTGGGTGGTCGACGAAACGGACGTATTAAGCAAAAAAGAATTCGAACACATCAATGAGGTCTGCGAAGAGGTCTACCAAAAAGTCGGTCGTGAAATGACGGTGGTGGTGATCGATACCACCAGCGGTGTCAAGCATCGCGTGTTTGCAACGGATCTGTTCAACCATTGGGGCGTTGGCGGAGGCTTTCGCAACAACGGAATTTTGCTGCTGGCGGCGATGAAGGATCGTCGCAGCGAGATCGTTCTGGGGAAGGGTGTCGATTCGGACGAGGAAGTACGGATCTCCCAGCAGATCGTGGATCAGATTATCGTGCCCAATTTTCAGGACGGTGACCCGGGAAGTGCTCTTTACGAGGGCATTCGCAGTTGTGCGACGCGAATTCTGGGCGTGTCGGAACTTGATGCGCCGCCGGAGCTTCCGGGTGCGGCGTTGAAGCGGGCGGAACTTCGAAAGTATCGCCGTCAACGATCGTATCTGCCGTGGATCATCGGCGCGCTGGGGCTCGGTGGGCTGGGTCTGGTTTTCGGTGGTCGTTACTGGATTCGCTACCATCCGCGAAAATGCGAAAAGTGCAACGATAGCCGGATCCTGTTGGATGAAGTCAAAGACGACGAGTTCCTCGACGCGCCGGAGGTTCTTGAAGAGCAACTCGGTAGTGTGGACTACGACGTGTGGGCGTGTTTGACTTGCGAGGACGTGGTCAAGATTCGCTACGGCAAGTTCTGGACGCGATTTTCGACCTGCCCCCAGTGTGACTATGCCACACGTTCGAAGATCTCAAGGACACTCGTCCAAGCGACGACTTCTCATGGCGGAAAGGTTCTGGTCGAAGAGAAGTGCCGGCATTGTCGCTACTACAGACAACATTCGTATCACACGCCGCGGATTGTCAAATCCACGTCATCCGGGAGTGGGTTGGGTGGCGGAAGCCGCAGCGGCGGTGGTGGGAGTGGGTTTGGTGGCGGTAGCTCTTCAGGCCGGGGTGCCAGTGGTGGTTGGTGAGCAACGTGGTGTGGTTTCCAACGCTGGAGCCACAACCACGGTAAGCCTTAACCACGATGTGTGATGAACAAAACGACGCTTAAGAATGCTTTGAGACAGCTCCCGCCGGAGGGCTGGGTTTCTTCAATGAGTTCCGCCGGCCTGGTGCGTCCGCGGCGAAGACCCGAAGGCTTGCCGGGAAGCGGACGGATCGCTGCGGTGATGTTGCTGTTCTTTGGCGGTGAACTGAATTTTGTCCTGACCAAACGACCTGAAACACTCAAACACCATCCGGGGCAGATTTCTTTCCCGGGTGGTCGTGTGGAGGCAGGTGAAACTTTGCAGCAAGCCGCAGTCCGCGAAGTCGAAGAAGAAATCGGTGTCAGCGCGGACCAAATAGAAGTCCTTGGTTCGCTACAGCCGTTTTACGTGCCGCCGTCAGATTTCACGGTGACGCCGTTTGTGGGATGGCTGGACCGACGGCCCGAATTTGTGCCGCAGGCCGAAGAGGTGGCGGAGCTGATCGTCGCGCCACTGGAACACTTCACGAATCCCGCTGTCAGGCGGCGCTCTGATGTCGACAACGATCCGGTTGATCGCGAGGTGCCATGGTTCGCGTATCGGGACTTGCAGATCTGGGGCGCGTCGGCGATCTTCCTGGATGACTTGATTCAACGAATGCAACGGTGCCATGATTGAGGAATTTGTCCAACAAGCCGTTTCACTGAATTGTGCCTTGGGCGATCAGGGCCGCGCTGAAAAGTTGGCAGCCGCCAAAGAAATGCTCATCGTTGACACGTCACTGGCAGAAGACCCGCTGGTAGCGTTGATTTCAGGCGATGCCGATCGGTTTGCAGCGGCGCTGCGTGGTGGTGAGTTTTCCGTGAATGAGCCAACGGGTCCGCGCGACTGGCAGCCGCTGCTGTACGGCTGCTTTTCGCGATTTTGGTGCGAAGAAGAAAGTGCGCCGGGCTTGGCGGCCAGCGTATCGGTGCTCCTTGCCGCGGGTGCGGATCCAAACGCTAGCTTTGACCTCGAAGGTTCGCGAGAGTCGTGTCTTTACGGCGCGGTGGGGGTTGTTGGAAATCCGTTGCTGGCGGCGTTGTTGATTGAGCGCGGCGCGGAAGTCAACGATGGCGAAGTCGCTTACCATGCGGCAGAATTTCCGGGTGCCGCGTGCGCGAAAGTGCTTTTTGAGAACGGGCTTTCGCCGCAACATCAAGCCACGGTGCTGCTGCGAAAGTTGGACTTTGACGACCTCCAGGGCACGCGCGAGATTCTCGAACTGGGCGCCGATCCAGACGCAATGGGCATCTGGGGCAAGACGCCATTGCACCAGGCGATCATGCGTGGCCGCAGCTTGGAGACGGTGAAGCTGATTTTGGCTTACGGTGCCGACCCGGCAATCGCGCGGAAGGACGGGGTGACGACGATGGCCCTGGCGCGAGATTCAGGCGATCAGGATTTGATTGCGATGTTGGAGTCGGCAATGTAGTTCGGCGGTGCCCGTCGAGAGAGTTTCATTCACGGTAGAGCACCGAGCTACTTTGTTTTGCTAACCCATTTGGTCGAACAGACGATCGACGGCGAACATCAACTGTCGCCACTGGTTGAAGATTTCTTCGGTGTCCAGACGGGCGGCTTCATCGCGGCCAATTCCGATCTGGCTGATTGAAATGTGTTCGGCGAATTCAGCAAGACCTTCGAGCATCGGTTCCAGGGGAACGGCTTGGGGAGCACCATCAATGGGCTCTTCATCATCCATCCCAACGTCGCCATCGGCGAGAAAGTTTTCGAGCAATTGTTGCTCTTCAAAGTCGCAGATCTTTTCGTCGATGACACGATGCATCGCCCAAAGGGCAGCGCCTTCAGCGTCGTTCGCACAGACAACAAAAGAAACACGATTGGATTGAATGTAATATTTCGCCATAGACTTGGATCTCCAACAAAGCACAAACTCGTTTCGTACTTTTAATATCGCAAGGTGAGGGACACGGTTGGTCCTCAACCTCAGTTCAGTGCTGGCAATCCGTTCAGCAAACCCCGCTAAATGCGAGGCATATGCAAAGATAGCACGCTGGCCCATGTTGACCTGAAGTGGCCGCAATTTGCCCTGTTTTTCAAGGTTTTCAGTTGCCGGTTGTTCCGCCTGTTCGTTCGAGGTTGTCTTTTTTGATCACGTAAAAACCCACAGTAGACGCCACTTTGTTTTACGCGTTGTCTTTGATCAACATGTGGCAAACGGGCATCGGATACCATTTGCAGGATGGCTGTTGGTCGGACTACGATGGAATCGCGTCAGCAACAAATTCAACCCAGACATTGGTCTGCTGTACGCCACTCGGTTTCAAAAAGGAAACGACCGCATGAGTGATTTGCCCACAGAACCCGGCGGACCCAAAAACGAACACTCGATTCGCCAAGCTCTGAACAAGATTCGTGCGGGGGCGGACGTTTCGACCCCTGCGGGCCCACACGCCGGCGGTGTGTCGCCCGGTCACCCGGTGTTGATCGCAGCCTTTGTTGATCGCGATGTGGCGAGAAAGTTTCAAAGGATTTTGCTTGATAATGAAATTGATCCCAACGTTGCGGTCGTGGGTAAAAGCCGCAAAGTGTCGGTGGACGCGAAGGATGCCAAACGGGCTACGGCAATTTATCTTGAATGCAAAGAACGACTGGCAGATGGCAAGTTTTCCCGGAACCCCGGTCGCCACGATTGGCTTTTCTTTTGCTCGTTGATCGGTTTGGTGCTGGGAGTCGTGTTCGGCATTTCAGTGGCAAACATGCGAGTGGTTCCGGTCAACGATGCCAGCTACGAACGGTCAAATCGCGAGGTCCGTGAAAGCACTCCCGGACAGCGGTTGGCAAAGATCAGGTTTCTTGCCGCCAAGTCAACGTTGTTGATCGTGGGCCTAGTGGTCATCAGCGGCCATCTGGTGGATCGCTTGCGGATGAAAAAACGCAAGGGCTTCGATCGACGTCGGATAGGCATGTGGGAGTTTTTCTGCCTGACCGCAGTGCTTTTTATGACTCTAAGTCTGGTGCAGACGATCGTTGATCTGATGCCGCGAGTGAGCTTTATTTGATCCCGGATTATTCACGACGACGGGCGTTAATTCTACGTCTGGCCAACAGGAGCAAGGGAAGAGCTGAAATTCAGCAAGAAATGTAAATCATCCGGTAGATGAAAACCACGGCGATCGTTTCATCGTGTCTGAGTCGCGGATCACTGTCTCAACTGATTCTGACGCCCACGCCTCGTGGATAATCCGGGCTAAGTCTGCCGGCAGCTTCGGATTCTGTTAAAATACGTCAGTCGCTCCTCTAACTGCCTTCTACTTCCTGCCCCGCTTTATGTCCGAATACGAATCTCTAAACGAACAATTGGTTCTACATTTTGATGAGCTAAAATCTCAACGAAATGGACAAGAACTCCATTTGATTGAACACGATTTAGCTAATTCGGCAATCGAGGAGCTGTATTCGCTTGTAGGCGGTACCTTGCGACTTCGATCACTAGAAAGCAAATTTTGGAAGGAATCGCCAATCCCACTTTTGGTCGCGGCGACCGAAGTAGCGTACGGCTACAAAGGCAATGGGACCGAGTATTGGCCTCTCCTCGGCGAGTCACTCGGTTACCATTTCTCTATCGTTGAAAGAAATGTGTTACGCGACTTGTTTGAGTCTTTTCGAATTCAGTTTGACGGGGCGGCTCCTCCAGACACAGAATGGTCGCGAAATTTCAGCATCATCTGCTGGCCAATCGCAAACTCGATCTTGCCATTAGACATGAGACTGCCCTTCGCCGAAGCAATGGCAGCCTCAAGATTCAATATTGCTAGTCAAGAAAATGACCAAATTCTGAAGAGGTTGAGGTCAATACGAGTTTCGTTTTCTTCGACACGATATCGCCACTGGCTCGCAACCGGTACGATCGCTGCTGATCTAGCACGTTACTTTTTGAATGCAGAACGCCCTTTCTCAATTTTCCCGGCGACGCTGAATCGGATTGAGAATGACATGGTCGCTGATCGAGAAGTTAGACTCGCGCTGCGAAAAGCGCGACGTCGGCAATTACGTGTCGCTGCGAAGAAGGGGAAGCGAGTAGACAAAAAAGAAGTTGGAAGGAAGGTTTTCGGGAAACTTCAACTTCGTGAGTTTGAGGGACGATACCGTCTTGAAGGTGTGGTTCCGATGTTCGTCGGCGAGCAATCAGGAAGAGAATGGCTCGAAAGAAACTCTAGAAATCGTCGCTGGCAACCGAAGCCATGGGGACTCGAATCTGCCCCCGGTCTCACCCCCTCAGAGTTGCTTTTTGGCACACCATTCATTGTTCCGGTTCGAAAGCTCTTTAATTCACCAGAACCACCTGAGAGTTTCTTTACCGATGACGACCTCGCCAACCTGCCCAAAGAAGTTATTTCTTGGAGCCGTAGTTTGGCATTCAATCTTGACTTGCCAGCAGTTTACAAGCTCTGCGGAGAGAAACTTTATCAAAGATCATCCAGCAGGACTATCAGTTCGCCCAGAGGGCAGTTGATTGTTTTTCGCGCTGATCAATGTTTGGATTTGCCATCGGGAATTACGGAAGTCGGCAGTCTTGGATCACTGCGAGTTCTCCAAGTAAACGTGGAAAGCGCGAACGCGTCCAAATGGCTTGAAACATTTGGCATTAGAGTGGGCTCTGCGTTAACAACAAGCTTTATTTCTCCGCCGAAGTTTAATGCTTCAGCGGGTGGTCTCGATTTGTTCTTGACCGGTGAACTAATTGGCTTTTCTATTGCAAACCTGAACCCAGATACTGAAAACTTGACGGCTGCCATTGAACGCGATGGAAAGGTGGTCAGCAACCAGAAAATAGATCAATCGGGAATCTATATTGTTGACACCTCAGTCAGCGGGTCGCTCAAAGTTACTCTGCGCGATCAAACATCGCACATAGTAGACTCGCAAGAATTCCAGATTGTTCAAGATATTGAAGACGCAATTGAACGTGAAGTTTGCGAATTTAGACTGAAAGCGGTGTCGAATACAACAGTTGACTTGATGTCCGAATCCGTTTCCGTCGACATTAACAGCGTTCGTGAATTGACTGGCCTAGCAATCGAGATTGGTTTGTCGACCGAAGACGGTCTCGCGATTCTTGAGCATCAATCCCTTCCGATCAAGATTGGTGTTAACCATCCAGTTTGGCATAGGTTGCTTAGCGATAAAACTAGAAGGTGTATTTCACGTGGTGGCGATGTCACGCTTACCGTAGGAGTAGTCGATGTTGGTGGAAAAAGTTGGTTACTCGAAAACGATTCTCCAAGCGTTTGGTGGTCGCTGAACGATGGTGAAGAGCCGACTCCAAAAGCCGAGAATTCAGTCTATAGTTCCCACCGAGTTCCGCTTTCGAGCAACTCATTGATTCCCGATTGCCCAACCGAATCTGACGTCCAATTGCTTGTGCCATCTGAAAACGGCGAACCCAAGTACGAATTACC
>CALFWR010000009.1 GCA_937928555.1 uncultured Pirellulaceae bacterium | reverse complement strand
TCATTCGCGCTCTTGAGCCTTTTTCCAATCGTTGCCAAACGGATCATTGGAAAATTCAAACCCAACGGTAGCACGTAGAATTCATCTCGAATGTGAATTTTGGTTCTCAAATCGAGACAATCGTGTCACTTGGTGGGAGGGATGGAACTGATATCGGCGAGGTTATCAGTAGAGAATCTCATCGTTTTAAGCTGATTTGCGGACAAACTGATTTTTTTGACCGCTTTGGCATACCGCTTGCGTTGTAAGAAAACCGTGAACGGGAACCAATGCTCCCTCAGCGTTCTCATCCCATCCGCCGTCTCAGGGGCCCCCGTTCACATTTTTTTCCCACCAGTACGGCTGTTTGACACCGCCTCCGTCAACGGCCGTATTTTTTTGCGCGCTGACAGTTTGTGGGAATTTCCAAATGGTTTGCAACCACCAGGAGACGCCTGATCAATCGTGCCGTTGTTGTGTATCCTTCTGGGGATGGAAGGGACGGAAAACGAGCAAAAGAATGACCCGGGAGATTTTGTCTACCGGCACCCAATCAGGCGGAAGAAAGTCCTTCCCGCGATTCTGTTCATTGCCACCTGTATGTCGACGTTCTGGGTCGGGATCACACGCTGGAGCCCGTTGGCTCCGGTGGAGGAATCACTCGTCGCGGGCAACATGATGAATCTGCGGCTGATGGCGCTGGAGAACTGGCAGGTCGGGTTCACGTATATGTTCGCAGTGGTGCTGATCATCTTTGTTCATGAGATGGGGCACTTTATTGCCACGCTGATCTATCGCGTGCCGGCGTCGCTGCCGTTCTTTCTACCGTTCCCTGCGAACCCGATTGGAACTCTTGGTGCGGTGATCGGGATGCATGGCTATGCCGCTGATCGGAAGCAGATCTTTGACATCGGTATCGCAGGACCCATTGCAGGCCTGTTCATCGCCGTCCCTGTCGCCTGGTTCGGTGTGGCTCAACTGGATCTGACCAGCGCCCCCTTCGGTGGTCTTGGTTTTCGATTACCACTGTTGATGCGATGGTTCGCGGAAGCTTCTCAGGTTCCCGGTCTCAAGTCCGCAGACAATATCGTTTGGCTAAACCAACTCAATCCTCTGTTTGTCGCCGGCTGGGTTGGCATGCTGATCACGGGATTGAACATGATGCCAATCGGTCAGCTTGATGGCGGACACGTGACGTATACGCTTTTTGGCAAGTCCGCCCACGTGATCGCAAGGCTGACGCTGGTGTTCGCGATCGCATTCATGGTCTACCACCAAAGCTTCATGTTGGTGCTAATGGTCGTTCTGCTACTGATGGTAGGAACGGATCACCCGCCAACTCGAGATGACCGGACCAAGCTTGGCCCCTGGCGGTGGATTCTGGGGCTGACTTCGCTGGTAATTCCGGTGCTCTGTTTTCCGCCGTTGGTTTTCAAGATGAATTGACGATCGCACCCAGCGATGGGACTCAATTTGGAGATGTCGCTCAGGTTGGAGATGTCGGCGTGTGGGCTTCACCTTCGATGATGGTCGCGATTTCGCCGATGGCTCGCTTGAGCGAGACGGCAGCCATCTGAAAATTCGTGTGTGATGAAATTTCGGGCTGAATCTCAAGAAACAGCTCGGTCGCGTTCTTGAGTTTTTTCAGTTTCTTCTTTGCCTGTTTAAGGTACTTCGCATGGTCACCTTCAGCCAACGGGCCTCCCAAAGCCAGCATGTAGTCGTAGAGCAAACGATGGACTTCGCGTAATTCGTCGTCTTCTTCGGCTTCTTCGCTGTGCTTGAGAAACGTCCGCACCATCCAAACGTGGCTGAGCAACGAATCAAGCTCGGCTACCTTTTCAGCGTCATTCATTGTTGGCAGATTCCGCTTCGGTTTGTTCCACGGGAGTCGGTTTCGCTGGCGGTTTGCCGCGAGGTGCAAAAATCAGAACCATCACCGCGCCCGCAATCACCATCGCCAAAGAACCGAAAAACATCGGACTCACCCGGCCGAACAGGTTGTCGGTGAACATTGTAGTCAGCGTGTTGACGACCGGAGCAAATCCAAACACCAACGGCATTACGAACACAGGTTTGCCACCAAAGTTGAACGCGTAAATAATCCCGAGTGCTCCCACGGCACCCGCACCGCCGGCACCCAGCGACCAGAGAATCCCGGTTGGATGCGACCAACCGCCGGGATCCTCGAACGTGTTCAGCAGGAACAACGGCCCGATCACCGCGATCACAAAATAAGCCAACCCGACGCAGAGAAACGGGCGTAACCGGCTACCTCCCATACGAGCCTGGCCCTTGTGAAGCACCGGACCGTAAGCGCCCCAGCAAATCGCCGTCAGGGCAATGCAAATCGCAACGGTCCAAACTTTGAAGCCCGTTGACGGAGCATCCACACTTTCGCCATCAGAAAATGAAACTCGCGTCGGTGCCAAGCGTTCGACAGTCACAACTTCGGCAGCGGTTTCCTTTTCTGGTCCTGCAGGTTTGGCTTTGGATGGCTTGAAAATCAAAACCCCCGCTGCACCGATCGCCACAATCAGGATGCCTGCGTAAAAGATACCTGAAGCCTGCTTGAAAGTCCTCGCCATCATCATCGTCACCAGCGTGTTGACGATCGGAGCCAACCCAAACACCAGCGGCATCACATAGGATGGCTTGCCGTTGAACTTGAACGCCAGAATGATGCCAAGGGCACCAACGGCACCGACCGCACCGGCAACGAATGACCAGAAAAACCCGCCTGAGGACCAGTGGCCTTTTTCACCCTTGGTGTACAGCACCACCAATGGAAACAGGACCGCGATCAGAAAGTAAGCCACCCCCACACAGATGAATGGACGCAGCAAGCTTTTGCCTTCGCCGCCGCCCATCACTTCCTGACCCACGTGCAGCACCGGGCCATACAGACCCCACGCACAGAAAGTCATGATGACAAAAATCAAAAATTGGAAGCCTTTCATGGGCCGTTATCCGGGGCTAATGTGTTTCAACTAGGACTTTGCTGCATTCAGGATGTACTGTAGACCAACTCCGTCATTGATGTAAGTTCATGCCGAAGACCTGCATTGATGGCCCCACACGTTACACCGGATCGTTGTCGATGACTTCACAGCCAAAACCCGTTCGCGTTGCTGTCCTGTTGTTTTTGACTTGCTGCTTCCAACTTGTGGAAGCGCAAACGCAAACGCAACCCAATGACGCTGTCGATACCTGGAGGTGGGCCCGGTGGCGTGGCCCCAAGGGCACCGGCGAAGCCGCAACCGACGCCAACCCACCCACCAAATGGAGTGAGCAAACCAACGTCGCCTGGAAGGCTCCCATCGCGGGCTTGGGCCATTCGACTCCCATCGTTTGGGACGATCATGTGTTTGTCACTTCCGCCCAAAGCACCGGAAAGCCTTTCGCTCCGATCCCCGATGGCCGGCCCGGTTCCCACAACAACCTGATGGTCTCGCAGCAGCACCGCTACCTGGTGACAGCCTTTGACCGGAAAACCGGAACAAAGCTGTGGGAGAAAGCCGTCCATCAGAACGTGCCCCACGAAGGCGGCCACGAGACATCCAGCCTGGCCACCGCATCGCCGGTAACCGACGGCAAGCACGTGTTTGCCTACTTCGGATCAAACGGCCTGTATTGCCTGAACTTTGATGGCGATGTTGTATGGCAAAAAGAATTTGAGCCAATGCACTCCAAACACGGTCACGGCGAAGGAAGCTCTCCGGCGTTGCACAACGGCTTGCTGGCGGTCAACCGTGACCAGCAGGGACAGTCCTATCTGGTGATGCTCGACGCGGCCACGGGCCAAGAAAGATGGCGGGCCAACCGCGAGGAAGTCACTTCCTGGTCCAGCCCCGTTTTCATCGAACACGATGGCAGGGTGCAACTGGTCGTCGCCGGGACCGACCGGATTCGCGGCTACGATCCGGACAACGGAAACATCATTTGGCAGTGCAGCGGGCTTTCCCACAACGTGGTTGCCACTCCCCTGTACGCGAATGGAATCATCTACACCGCCAGCAGCTACGACACGCGAGCCCTGCTGGCGATCAAGCTCGATGGAGCCGAGGGCGACATCACCGACACCGACCATGTTCTCTGGCGCACCGCTGAGCGGACGCCCTACGTACCGTCGCCGCTTCTCTACCAGGGCAAACTCTTTTTCCTGCGACACTATCAGGGCATCCTGAGCGCACTCGACGCCGAAACAGGCGAAGAACAAATCGGCCCCTTTCGGCTGCCCGGGTTCAACGAAATCTACGCGTCGCCCGTTGCCGCCAATGACCTGATCTACGTCGTCTCTCGCGGCGGCGCAACGATTGTGCTCTCCAGCAAGAAGCTGCCCAAAGTCGTCGGCCTGAACCTTCTCGAAGACCGTTTTAGCGCATCACCGGCACTCGTTGGCGATCAGATTTTTCTCCGCGGAGAGAAATTCCTTTACTGCATCGCAAAGCAATAGGATTGTTCTGCACGGGAATCAGAAATTCGATCGCTTCAGCATCGATGTCATTTGACCGTTTCGCCAACGCCGGGATGGTCATCCGGACGCCGTCCCTGTGGCCAGTGGAACTTGCGTTCTGATTCCTGAATCGGGTAGTCGTTGATGCTCGCTTCGCGGCGGCGCATCAGGCCATCGTCATCGAACTCCCAGTTTTCATTTCCGTAGGCGCGAAACCAGTCGCCGGCTGCATTGCGGTATTCGTATTGAAAACGAACGGCGATTCGATTGCCTTCAAAAGCCCATAGCTGCTTGGCCAGGCGGTACTCAAGTTCGGTCTCCCATTTGCCGGTCAGAAACTCCCGAATCGCGTCACGGCCGGTGACAAATTGGTCGCGATTTCGCCATTGACTGTCAACCGAATAAGCCATCGAGACCTTCTCGGGATCGCGCGAGTTCCACGCGTCCTCGGCACCGCGAATTTTGGCCATGGCGGTTTCACGAGTGAAAGGCGGTTTGATATCAGTGGGAGAAGGCATGGCTACTTTCGGCAGGGAACAGGCGACAAAACTGAGGCGATGAAAAAACTGAGGCGATCAGAGGCGTTGATACGACAGCGTCACCGTTTTGAAATTGTATTGTGCCGGTCCTCGATCGCTCAACGCGATTCCGATCCCGGTCACCCATTAACCTGGATAAAATTTCGGGGAAAGACCCAAATAAAAAACCACAGGCATTCTCACGCCTGTGGTTTCGGTTTTCTCGCAGAACAAGTTTTGTTCCGTTTGCTTTCCCAATGTCGTCAGATCATTAAAGCTCTGGTGCGACCGGAAAATCAATCTCGGTTCCGGCGACGTGGTTGAAGTAATTCGTGAACAGATTCAATGAAATGTTTGCAACGATTTCAGAGATTTCACCTTCGCCGAAGCCGACCTCACGTAGTGAAGCGACATCCGCGTCAGAGACATCTGCACGTTGCTGCACGACTTTCTGGGCAAACTGCAGGGCCGCATTTTCTTTTGCGTCCTCCGATTTGCCGTGCCGTGCTGCAATAACCGAACTGTCATCCAACCCTACTCCTTTGCCCAACAGTGTGTGAGCCGATACGCAATAGCCGCAGGAGTTGGTCTCACCCACAACCAGCGAAAGCTGCTCACGAAGTCTTGGTGACAAGGCTCCTTCACCCAAAGCTTGGCTGAATCCCAGATACGCATTGGCGACCGCAGGAGATTGTGCCATCGTCGAAACAAGGTTGGGCACCATACCCATTTTTTGCTCAACGGCTTCCAAAATTCCTTTGGTCGTCGCTTCGGCCGAATCTTTCTGGACCGGATATATTCTTGGCATTAGGGATCCTCGAGTAGTAATACGTCAGAAATTGAACTGTTTACTTGTTAACTTTTTGCCAGTGAGCAGCAGCTTTGGTGGCGTACTCTGCTTCACTTCCTTTGTTCCAAAGCTCAAGTGCGTCAACTTTCTTGTTCCTCAGAAACAGATTCAGCTTGCCGTTAACGATCTTGAAGTTCGTTGGATCGACAGGAAACTTGTCCCCGACGGCCATTCCCAGAGCACACCATCCGCCGTAAGCCGGGATGAACTTCTCAGGGCTTTTCTCAAACGCCGCTTTTGCGTCTGCGCTAACCAGGTAATAGGTGACGTCCTTGTAATCGACGGCGTATTTCGCATCGCCCTTGAGAGGCTTGTTCACTGCGAAATAGGCAACAGGACAGTATCCTTCGAGAGCAACACCCGAGCTTGGGATGTTGTTATTGTGCAGATAAGCTCGAGACATCATTTCTGTCTTTGACTTTGAGCCCATCATTTTCTTCTCGGCCTTGGCCGATTGCGCTTGCGCCACACCGCCAAGTGCTACAGTCATCAGCATTGCAATCGCAAGGTTCATTGTTCGTTGAATCGTCATCGTAAAAGTTTCTCCAAGAGGGTTCTTTTGAGCCGCAAAATAAGTTTGTTCGTCCCATTGGTGACAAACGCTGACGTTGTCTTACGTACTGGAGCAGAAAAACTTTTCTATTTTTTTGTTCGCTCTTTCGTAAGATCCACCCGTCTGACGCGCCACCTAACAGACACATCCCCCATTTTTACTTTTTTGTGCTGATTCACAAGAAATGGAACTTTCCTCACGTGACTGGCTGGCAGACCTTGCGACTGCTGGATCAAAACAGGATGAGGCCTTGGCCGACCTGCGGCACATCCTGATCATGCGTTTGAGGCGTGCTTTTTCGGGAAACAAGAGAGTAGACGAATCTTTCATCGAAGATGTCGCTCAAGACGGACTTCTTTCGATCCTTGGTTCGCTGGAAAAATTCGAAGGTCGCAGTTTATTCACCACTTGGGCAACCACGATCACTATCCGCATCGCTCTGACTCAAATGCGTCGGCGACGCTGGAAAGATGTTTCACTGGATGAATTTATGGCAAACCAGCCCGCCGCTTCGCCGCATTCCAGTCAGAGCGTTGGCGTGGAGGAAACGGAACTTCGAAAGCAGCTATTGCAGAAGATGCACGAGGTCATTTCGGAACAACTGACCGAAAAGCAACGCGTCGCACTTTTGGCAGAACTCAAAGGAATGCCGCAGGAGGAAATCGGTCGACGAACCGGGAGCAATCGAAACGCAATTTACAAACTGACTCACGACGCTAGGAAAAAAGTCAAGAAAGGCATGCTTGACGCCGGCTACTCAGCGGAAGATCTGGTTCTATTCAAAGGTACTTCAAAATGATCATCACCGAAGAACAGGTCTTCGCTCTTCTTGAACTGCTGGCACTGACGCGGGACACCGAACCCAATTGCGATGACTGCCTTCAACACATGGCCGAGTTTGCAGAAACTTCCCTCTCTGGTAAATCGGTTCCTGAAGCAATCGCGCATATCGATGAACACCTGGAAAGGTGTCAGGATTGCCGCGAAGAGTTTTCTGCCCTCAAGGATGCTCTTGGAAAGGACATCATGGCCTCGTAGGCCACGAACGCTGCCTTCTCGCTTCAAGCGTCCGTTATCCCGGATTACGTTCCCCGCCTGTTCCCATACCAGAGAATGTGCATCCGCGGACACCAGGAGAACCCCCGTTCCTGACACAATGGCTCAAGCCACAGAGCACGCTGCTCCAGAGTTCCCGGTTCGATCCCCTCGGGCATCAACAGAACCTTCGATCGATCAACCGCGACACTCCCTGCCGAAGTCACGTCCTCGATGTACTTCTCGATTTCTTTCAAATCCGATTCAGCTTCGACCACGAACTTGAGCTGATAGTCGTGACGCCCGATCAGCGCTGCGGTAACTTCGGGCCGATAGCGTGTTTGCTCATGCCGCTGCGCCCACTGCCCTGCCCTCTCAAGTGACGGGGTGGAGTTGGAGAGCTTGGGGCTGATCGACATCAAATCGCAATGCAGGTTCCTTTCGAGAGTCCCTGCGGTCTCGATCGTGACGTGAAAACCACCTTGGGCCAACTGCCGGCAAAGCGATTCAATTCCCCTGGCCAACATCGGCTCGCCACCGGTCAGCACCACATGCCTGACGGGGTTGCCGTCGTCTTCACTGCCGGCCACCTGCGCGACAATCTCGCCCAACTCCATCTGCTGCCCCTCGGGATTCCACGAGGTAAACGGTGTATCGCAAAAGCCACACCGCAAATTGCAGCCACTGGTGCGAACAAAGACACTGGGCGTGCCCGTCAGCCGGCCCTCTCCCTGCCTAGAAACATAGATCTCCGAAATCAACATCGGGGCTGGTCTCTTTGTTGTCATGGGTTATTGTTTTGAGTTCCGGCGGAGCATCGTCCGGAATTGGAAACCTGTTGCTGCCACTGAATCATGCCTGAAGAATTCCGCGAAACGCTTGAGTCGTTCGACAACCAGTACCCCGGTCGCGATTACGTGATCGAAATTGTTTGCCCCGAGTTTACATCGGTTTGCCCCAAAACGGGACAGCCAGATTTTGGAGAGCTGACTTTCGAGTACGTTCCCGACAAGCTCTGCGTCGAACTCAAGAGCCTGAAAATGTACCTTCAGCGGTTTCGCAACGAAGGCATCTTTTACGAAAACGTCTCCAATTCGATCTTTGATGACTTTCTTGCGGTGGTGCAGCCAAAGAAAGCCAAACTCATCGCCCGCTTTACTCCCCGTGGTGGCATCCGCTCGGTGATCACCTGCGAACACAACTGGAGTGCCTAACTGATGAACGGGCCGCAGCTTATCCTGAGCGGGTTCGGAGACGAAGCCGCCAACGACCGCACGATGGACCAACAGTTTTCTGCCATGGCGGCGCTGGGCCTGCGATACATGTCGATCCGATTCGTTGACCTCGGCAATGGCATCAAAAATGTGATGACCCTTGACGATGCAGAAATCGCAACGGTCACACAGAAGCTTTCCGAGTACGGACTGAAGATCGCGACTCTGGGTTCACCGATCGGCAAATCGAAACTCTGCGACGTCGACGATGGAACAAAGACCCCTTACAAGCCATTTGATGCCTACCTCAGCGAGGACGTGGTGCGGGCTTGCGATCTGGCCGAGGCCCTCGGCACCAGGCTGCTGCGTGGTTTTTCGTTCTACCACCCCAAGGGCTCTGACCTGGAACAGCATTTTTCCCAGGCCGTCGAACAGGTCGGCAAGATCGCGGAAGCCTGCCAGTCGCGCGGACTGATCTTTGGCCTGGAAGTCGAAGCCAATCTTGTCGGACAAAACGGCCAACTGCTGGCGCGGATGGCCGCAGCGATCAACAATCCTTCGCTGGTGACAATCTTTGACGGCGGCAACCTGGTCATGCAGGGCTACACCGCCGATCAGGTGTTCGAGCAATACGCTGCCATGAAACCCAGCCTCGGCTGGCTGCACATCAAGGACTTTGCCAACCCCAACCCCGGCCAACTCATCGAGCATGTCGACGAAGACGCGTTGAAGCAATTCGTTCCCCCGGACGTCGGCGATTCGGGCCACCTGCGCATCATGCAGGACGTGGCTCAGATCCTGCCCGAACTCGACGGTCGGATGCGAGCCTTGGGGGCACCGGGCGTTTTTGCCGACATGGAACCGCACGTTCGCGGCGGCGGCCAGTTCGGTGGCTTCAGCGGTCCCGACGGAATGGGCGTGGCGCTGCGAGCTTTCTGCAAAGTCTGCGACCAAGCCGGCGTCGGCTATCATTTGCGTGACTTTGAAGACCTCAAAATCGACCGCGGATATTAACCCGGATTATTCACGACGACGGGCGTAGATCGGGTTGAACCACACAAAAGCTAACGTGACACCGGGTTCGCCTCGGAAATTTCGGTTCACCTCGCAAATGAAGTTCAGGAAAGCGATTTTACCCGGACTGACACGGCGTCCATTGGCTGACCTGAAAGTCACGCCCACGCCTCGTGAATAATCCGGGGTGAATTATCCGGTAGATGAAAACCACAGCGATCGTTTCATCGCATCAGAGTCGCGGATCACTGCCGGAACTGATTCTGACGCCCACGCCTCGTGAATAATTCGGGATTAACCCGGATTAAATCGACCACGGCATCGGATCGCTAGCAGTCGCCGCAATGCCGTGCCAGTCGGGAAACGGTCTGACGTTTACGCCTCTTTGGCTTACCTGTAACCTTTGGCCACACCGCAAAGAAACAGGTAAACGCACGATGAAAGTCCCGTCAAAAGTCGTCCACGTCACAACCACGATCCTTTTTCTCTCACTGGTCATCCTTACCCTTGGGTGTGAGAATCCCATGGCGTTTCTTGATGCGTTTTCCAAATCTCCGCTCGCCGCGGCGATCAACGGCATCACGATCGATGATGACGAATCCGAAACAGGCAAAGACAAAAACGTCGCTGCCGGGAACCTGGTCAAAGACTGGCCCAAGCCCGAAGTCACCCTGTTCATCACCGGTCGGCTTCACGGCTACATTGAACCCTGCGGTTGCACCGGGCTGACAAACCAAAAAGGCGGATTGCTTCGCCGCCACTCCTGCCAGAAACTTCTCCAGGCCAAAGGCTTCGATCCAATCTCCATCGACCTGGGCAACCAGATTCGCCGTGTCGGCCAACAGGCCACCATCAAATTCAAAACCGCTTACAAATCCATCGCCTCGGTGATGCAGTACGACGCGATCGGCATGGGCATCGATGATGTTCGCATCTCGGTCGACGATGTCGTGCTGGGAATCGCAGAAGCCGAAGCCGACGACAAGGCCCCTTTCACCAGCGGTAACGTGGCGTTCGAAGACGGTGCCTTTACCGAACCCTTCAAAGTCATCCAGCGTGGCGGCAAAAAGATTGGCGTGCTGTCGCTGATCGGTTCCGAACATATCGCCAAAGCCCGGACCTCGGGAGTCAACGAAGATTTTGCATTGAAGATGCCCGAGGACGCGATCCGCGAAGTCGTGAGTAACCCCGAGTACGCCAACTGTGACTTGCGTGTTCTGCTGCTGCAATCCGATCCCGAGAACTGCAAAGCCATTGCCGCAAAGTACCCTTACTTTCACCTCCTGGTCACTGGCGGCGGTGCGGGCGACCCGACGCTCGAAGCCGAACCTGTTCCCGCGACCAACGGGCACGTCACGCAAATGATCCAATGCGGCACCAAGGGCATGTACTGCGGTGTGGTCGGCGTGGATTTCGCTGGCGCGGGAAGAAAAATTCGCTACCAACGCGTTGCACTTGACGCCAGCTTTGAAGATTCCGAGCCGATCAAGAAAATTTTCATCGACTACCAGTCGGAACTGAAAACGCTTTGGCTTGGTGGTCTGTTGGCAGACATCAAACCGCGGGCTCACTCAAGCGGACACAAGTTCGTTGGATCCAAGGCCTGCATGGACTGCCACGAAGAGGAATTTGACATCTGGAAAGACGGCCATGAGGGCGACGGCGGGCCCCACGTTCGGGCAACTGCCGACCTTACCGATCCGGGAGAAAGAACATGGGTCAAGCGAAACTACGACCCTGAGTGCGTCAGCTGCCATGTGACCGGCTGGAATCCGCAAAACTACTATCCCTACGAGACCGGCTACCTGGATCTTGCCAAAGACCACGTGCTGCACGGCAATGGCTGCGAAAATTGCCACGGCCCGGGCTCGGCTCACGTCGCCGCCGAAAACGATGGCGCCGACGAAGCGATTCTGGAAAAGCTTCGCAAGGAAATGATCGTCACCAAGAAAGAAGCCAAAGACCGCGTGTGCTTTGGATGCCACGATCTGGACAACAGTCCCGATTATGCCGAAGCCGAAGACGGTTGGGAGAAGTACTGGCCCACCATCGCTCACGGAGACGACGACTAACGGGCCGACGACTAATGGGCCTACCACGCCCCGCAGTCACGCAGTCACACCAACGACGGCATCCTAGCGGTTAATTGTTGACAACATTTCACTGGCAAACGCGGACACATCCGCCAGCGCACCTTCCTTTGATGTGCCGTCTTCGATCGCTCCGATACGCCGAACGATGGCACTGCCGACAATCATTCCGTCAGCAACGGGCTTCAACATTTCTGCATGCTCTGGCTGGCTAATCCCAAAACCAACGCAAATCGGAAGCTGCGTTTGCTCGCGCAGCCAACCTACGTTCTCGACCACATCACTGGGCAAAGAATTTCGCTCGCCAGTAATCCCTGCGATCGAAACATAGTAGATGAACCCCGACGACTGCTGGGCGATTTTGACCGCGCGCTCGCGGGGCGTGGTCGGTGTCACCAACTGAATCAAACTGAAATCACGCTCCTTGCATTTCGCAGCAAGTTCCGCCGATTCATCCACCGGCATGTCGGGAACAATCGCGCCACTGACGCCCGCTGCGATGGCTTTGTCCAAATAGTCATCAATCCCAACCCGGTAAATGATCGCGTAGCTGACCATCGTGACCACCGGCATCGAGATCCCCGACGTGACCGATTTGAGCATCTCCAGGATGGCGTCCAGCTTGACACCGGCGTCCAACGCGCGGGTATAAGACGCCTGAATAACCGGCCCGTCGGCGATTGGATCGCTGTAGGGAATGCCGACTTCGACCAGATGACAACCCGCGGCATCGAGCGTGCGGAGAAGGTCCGCAGTGAATTCGAGGTCGGGATCACCAGCGGTCACAAAAGGCATGAAGGCTTTTTGGTTGTTGCGGCGCAGATTGTTGAAAAGGTCGTCGATTTTTGACATAAGTCGAGTGTCTTACTGTGTCCTACATGGCTGTGACTTCCAGTGGCAGTCATTGGATGCCAAAACGATTGGCCCTTCAATGCGTGCAGAAGAATTCTTCAGCTTCAACCCCGATTATTGACGAGGCGTGGGCGTGACTTTTGCGGCCAAACCTCGCTTTGCAAAAAACGCCTGTTCGCTACGAGCACGATCTCAGTCAATGATTGCCGCTGAAAGCCACAACCACCATTACTCTCCCCGCAGCCGACGAATCTCCGCCGCGTCCTTGTCCCCGCGGCCCGAAAGACAGACCACCACAATCTCGTCTTTGCCGCGTTCTTTCGCCACTTCGATGCCTTTGGCGATCGCATGCGAAGACTCAAGAGCCGGCAGGATGCCTTCTGTTTTGGCAATCAGATCAAACGTCGCCAAAGCTTCGTCGTCACGACAGCTTCGGTACTCGACCCGACCGGTGGCTTTCCAGTGCGAGTGCTCTGGCCCGACACCGGGATAGTCCAAACCTGCCGAAGCCGAATGCACATCATCCGTTTGGCCATCCTCGTCCTGCAGCACGTAACTGAAGCTGCCATGCAACACACCGGGCTTGCCATAAGTCAAACTCGACGCGTGCTCGCCGGGCTGGTCGTTGCGGCCACCGGCTTCGACACCAATCAGCGGCACATCCGTGTTGGCCACGAAAGGAAAGAACATTCCCGCGGCGTTGCTTCCCCCGCCCACACAAGCCACCACCGCATCGGGCAAGCGACCGAATCTCTCCCGGGATTGCTCAATCGTTTCCCGCCCGATCACGGACTGATAGTCGCGAACGATCAGCGGAAAAGGATGCGGCCCCACGACGCTGCCAAGGATGTAGTGCGTGTCTTCGACGCTTCCCATCCAGTCCCGCATGGCTTCGTTGACGGCATCGCGTAACGTTCGTGAGCCAGTGGTCACAGGGCGGATTTCGGCACCCATCATTTTCATCGATTGGACGTTGGGTGACTGGCGGCGGACGTCTTCTTCGCCCATGTACACAATGCAGGGCAACCCAAAGTGCGCACAGGCTGTCGCGGTGGCAACGCCGTGTTGGCCCGCGCCGGTTTCAGCGATGACCCGGGTCTTGCCCATGCGCAGGGTCAGCAGGGCCTGCCCGAGAGTGCTGTTGATCTTGTGGGCACCGGTGTGATTGAGGTCTTCGCGCTTAAACCAGATCTGCGCCCCGCCGGTGGCTTCGGTGAGCCGTTTTGCAAAGTACATCGGCGACGCACGACCCACAAAGTCCCTCAGCAGAATGTCGAGCTGTTGCTGAAAGCTCGGATCTTCTTTGGCTTTGATGTACTCGGCTTCGAGTTGATCGAGAGCCCGGACCAGAGTTTCGGGCACGTAGCGGCCACCGAAATCACCGAAGCGACCATTTTCGTCGGGCAAACTGGCGTCAGGGCTGGGTGAATCAAGAAAAGAGGTTGGCATGTCGTTTCACGGATCAGGATAAAAAACCATTGTCAAAACGGACCGTTAACCGGTCAACCGCTAAATGGAACGGTAGTTGTAGCTTCTAACGGGAATCAATGGCAGAATCTCAAACAGATCAACGATTGCCGCATGAAGCGTTGGAAGCCGCAGCCACGGAAGTATTTCGGCCGATCAATGATTGCCGCAGAAGCCACAACCACGAAAGAACCAATGCCAGAATTACCTGAAGTTGAAACGATGCGCCGAGGCGTCGCGGCGGTCGCGGGTGGCACGATCAAGTCCGCCGCAAGGACAGCCTGCTCCAAACGCCCGATCTCCATCACGCCCCGCGTCGATCGCCTGGCCAAACGGATCGTCGGCAAGCAAATCGCTTCCGTGGATCGCTTGGGCAAGCGCGTTGTCCTGAGAATGGAGACCGATGACCGGTTAATTTTCGAACCCCGGATGACAGGACTGGTGCTGGTCACCGACCCGCCCACCACCGAACATCTTCGCTTTCGCCTGACGATTTCGAAATCGAAACACAAGGAGCTGCTGTTTTGGGACAGGCGAGGCCTGGGCAAAGTGCAGCTTCTTGACGCCAAACAGTACCAGGCAAAACTGGACGATGGCTCCCTTGGCCCCGATGCTCTGGTGATTTCAGCGAATGAGCTTCAAGAGCGGATGGGTGGCTCGCGCCGCGAGATCAAGGTCGCGCTGCTGGATCAATCCAAAGTCGCCGGCGTGGGCAATATTTATGCTTCGGAGCTTTTGCATTTGGCCGGCGTTCATCCGCAAGCTCGCTGCGATCGACTGTCGTCCAAACAGTGGGCGCGGATTCACCAACAGATGCTGCACGTGCTGCATGTCGCTATCGAACACGAAGGTTCGACCCTCTCCGACGGCACGTATCGCAATGCCCTCAACGATCCCGGCGAGTACCAGAACGAGCACCGGGTTTATGATCGCGAAGGCGACCGCTGCCCCAGTTGTGGTGGTCTGGTGAAGCGGATCGTGCAGGCCCAGCGGGCGACTTTCTTTTGTGGCAAGTGCCAGAAGAAAAGATGAGATTTGACATCACCCTCCCTCCGGGCCCTCCGGGGGGGCCCGCGCACCTGAGCCTTTCGGCTCATATTTTTTACCCTCCCCGCGCTAAACTTCGGGTCCAGTAACTGCGCGAAAGTTCGGGTTCTGTGACAACTGTCAGCTCGTGCGCATCGCTGTGCGTGTAGCTGGTATTGGACGAGTTTTCTGTCTTTGGGGTCCAGTTACCCACCGCCGAGCGACTCCAAGCCTGATCAAGCTTCCCATCATTGCGATCCCAGTTCAGCAAACGGTTTTCATCATCGTAGCCACCGACACCCACACTGAAGCCGAAGTTCGACATGAACTTTGCACCGGAGATCGTTTCCGATGTTTTGTTCCTGTTCGCGTCCCAGGCGTAGGCGTAAGTCCCAACTTTCTGCTTTCCCGGATTGGTTGTCGCAATGCTCGAAATCAGGCCGTCGCCATCGTAGCGACTTCATCAGAAAAGGTCGCAGCGCGTCATGCGCTGCGACCAGTAGGTTTACAGGAATTGTCCAAGGTTCAGGCAAAAAAGACCGCTTACTTTGACGAATCAGTCCTTGATACTCTTTCCGCGTCTTTAAAAGTAGCCTGACCCCTGACCCCTTTGATCGCGGTAGGGACCGCTGTTTCCAGCGGCCCCCCGCACAGATCCGTACGTGAAGCATTACCTCATACGGCTCCTACCTTGAGTCGAGCGTGAAATCGTTTGTTGGGATATGGGTGAGTCACTCGCGGACGAGGAAGATG
>CALFWR010000008.1 GCA_937928555.1 uncultured Pirellulaceae bacterium | reverse complement strand
TTCCCGACTTCGGGCAGCTTACATAATCCCGGATTATTCACGAGGCGTGGGCGGCAGAAGCAGTTCCGACAGTGATCCGCGGTTTTGATGCGATAAAACGACGCTGTGGTTTTCATCTATCGGATGATTCGCGATTCTTGTTGAAATTTAGCTTTTCCCTTGCTCCCGTTGGCCAGACGTAGAATCAACGCCCGTCGTCGTGAATAATCCGGGACAATAGTCCGCCGTTTACTTTGCGTCACGATTGATGGGCTCATCCAGAACCATGTCGGCGGGAAAATCCGCCGCCGCATCGCCGCCGCGAGACCGAAGTCGCTTGTTCTGCGAACGATCGCTGGGAGCGTTCAACGGGATTGCCATCCCACCCAGGTCCGCCATCATTTCATACAAACGCCTTTCCATGGCTTTGACCTGTTCCGCGTGTTCGGCAGATCGGACAAGGTTGTTCTGCTCCATTGGATCGTTCTGGATATCAAAAAATTCATCGGTGTCCCACAAGCCATAGTACGAATTGTATTTGTACTTGTTGCTGCGAATTGAAAACACGGTCGGCGACTGGGGAAAGTTCTTCTCCCAGTAGTAGCAGTAGAGAAAGTAATCCCGCCATGGCACGTCCTTGCCCTGGGAAAGAGCCACAAAGCTTTCTCCGTCCATGTGCCTGGGCTTCTTCAAGCCCATCGCTTCCATGACCGTCGGCGCGACATCAATATTGGCCACCATTTTGTCGACCACGCTGCCGCCTTTGAACAGGGCGGGGCACTGCACCAACATCGGCACCCGAATCGAAGTCTCATACGCCACACGCTTGTCGATCAAGCCATGCTCGCCAAACATGAACCCGTTGTCGCCCATGTAGACCACCAAAGTCTCATCATGGATCCCCATCTCCTTCAGCTTGTCCATCACCGCGCCGACGCTATCATCCACACTGCACAGCGACTCACAGTAACGCTTGTAGTACTTCTCCACGCTCAAATCACTGTGGTATGGAAAATCAACTCCATGCCAACTGTTTCGCTGATCCAGCAACCAGCGTGGAAGATTGCGACGGTTGCCATCGACCTTTTGTTCGCTTGCAGGACGAGCAAAGGGCTTGGGTTCGAATTTTTTGTCGTATTTTTCTTCTGGCGTAAAGTTCGCGTGAACGGCCTTGTGAGAAAGGTACAGAAAAAACGGCGTCTCGCTTTCCTTCTGTTGATCCAGAAACTCCATCGCATAGTCGGTCAACATCGTTGTCACGTAGCGATCGCCTTGCCTGACTCGCTTGCCGTTAACGTTGATCGTGTAGCCCGGCTTGGGCGAACGATAGTGCCCCTGACCTTTGAAGCTCACCCAATAATCGAATCCCGGCCGCGGCTTGTCATGGTGTCCTCCCATGTGCCACTTGCCGACAAAACCGGTTTTGTATCCGGCTTTTTGCAGGTACTGGGGAAAGAACAAAGTCCCTTCGGGAACCAAGCGGTTGTTGTCGATCACTCGATGCCGAAACGTGTACAACCCCGTCAAAATCGAAGCCCGACTGGGCGAACAAAGCGACGTCGTCACGAAAGCATTCTTCATGTGAACGCCATTTCGAGCCATCGCATCCATGTGTGGCGTTTCGGCGAACTGATGCCCCATAAAGCTCATCGCGTCATAGCGGTGGTCGTCCGAAAGAATGAAGACCACATTGCGAGGCTTGGCCCCGTCGATCTTTTCTGGCGAAACAGAATCGGGAACCGGATCCACATCAGCGGCCACAATACCCGCAAGACAAACAAGCAATCCGCAAGCCAACACAATTCGAATCATGACCGCTCTCATGGGGACAAAACCCGATTGTAACTCCTGTGGCCTTCCGCTGTTGGTGCCGGGACAGCTTTTCGACGCCCAGCTATTACCCCGGATTACTTGCTGCGGACCTGCTCTTTCATCAGCTGCCGGGCCTCCCTGGCGGCAAGGTCCCAACGACCGTCTTTCGCCATCGCGAGCATATTCTCAAGCCAACCACGCTCCTTTGCCGAAATCTCAATTTCCGCGCCGTCGTCATCTAGGAGTTCCCGGACTTTGGTAATCCGCTTGTCACTTTTTTCCATACACGCCCCGCAAATCGCTTTGGCTACCTGATAGGTATCAGGACTCACTTTGCCATATCCGAGACTGGCGTACCAGAGAACTCCAATCAACAACAACAACCCACATCCAACACCGAAAACAATCTTGCTGTTCATCAATACTCTCCCGCAATTTCGCCTTCGTTGACGTTGCTAAGTTCAGCAAATGTTACCAGGCTGATGTCTTCGTTAAAGAAGTGGACCGATCCGTCGCCAAAACAAATGTTCCCGCCGCCGGGATGCTCGGCAAACATTTGCCCAACATGAAAGGTAGGAAAGTTCACCGGATGGATGATCGGAAAACCCGTGATGTCCAGCTCGCCGCCGGAAGGCCCAGCGTGTACCAAAACCAATGTCGCGGCAGCATCAGGCCCGTTTTCAGGAGACGACAGTCGTGGGTGCACAACCGCACCGGGCACCACACCGACCCATGTCTTGTCACTGAGCGCCGATGAATGTTCACCGAAAAAGATCGAACTACTGGTGCCATCGGTGACTTCGGCAATCCTTGTTTCAGAGTTGCGATAAAATGGACCGTCGGCAACCACACGAACATCGCCATTGACCGTCACCCGCCGGGTCGTGCCCTCGTAAATATCCGTAAAGATTGTGTTGGTAATCGCCGCTCCGCATTCACCCCAACAGGATTCCTGCCCGTGGCTGGCCACATAATGACTGCGACCAAGCGACAGCGGGCCGTTCCCATTGGGTGAAAAAGGTGACCCCGCCGCGTCCACAACCTCAAACGGATCGCTTGGCCCCGACGAAGACGGACACAGGAAAACAGGAACCTGGCTTTGTATCAATTCGCGATGTTCCGTATTCCAGATCGGCACATCAAAATCCAGACCAACGGCCACGTTGCCGGCCTCTACGAACGGCAACAGGAAAGCACCCCAGCCCCAGCCAGGTGCCGCGTCCCATGTTTGTGAATCAATGAACACCCCTGAAGGTCCCGATCCATCACTTGTTTCATGCGAACGGTATCCCGGCGGAAAGTGCATTTGTGCGGACTCATAGTTGAGCGACGCGAGGCCAAGCTGACGCAAGTTGTTGGCACATTGCGTACGGCGAGCCGCAGCTCGCACCTGCTGGACTGCGGGCAGCAGCATCCCGATCAGAATGCCGATGATCGCAATCACGACCAGCAGTTCAACCAACGTAAATCCTGACTGTGATTCCTTTGCCTTCATCGATCTTCGCCGCCTGTTCACTTCCCGGAAAACTCAATTTGTAGCTCATGCTACTGCAAATGTAGCGTATGCTACGGAATGAAACAAGAGGTATACTGGGAGCCACGAAAAACGCTGCACAGCAGGGCCAAATGCCGAAAAAGACACCAACACCATCTGTCGCTCATTCGGTGACCCGTTCGCACCATGCCAACGAGACCGCTGAAGACTACGTCGAAGCGGTCCACGACATCCTTGCCGACAAAGAGGAATGCCGCGTCAACCATCTGGCGAAATTTTTCGGTGTCAGCCACGTCACCGTTTCGCGAATCGTTTCACGACTGCAAAACGAAGGATACCTAGAAACGGCTCCCTACAAGCCGATCACGCTGACGAGAAAAGGCAAGCAGTTAGCGGTCAAGATGAAGCAGCGTCACGCGATTGTGATGGAATTCTTGCTGGCCCTTGGCGTTGATGAGAAAACCGCACGCGTCGACAGCGAAGGCATCGAACACCACGTCAGCCCCGAAACTCTTAAAGCGATGAAGAAATTCATCGACAAGAGCAACAGGCCGTAAACTACCTTAGCTTGCCGGCAAGAAACTGATGGTCCTTGCTGAACAACCGCAAAAAAGTCAGCAGCACGACACCGGCAGTACCCAGGGCCGTCGCGGATGCGATCAGAAACATGATCACGATCTGGTACTTCACCGTTTGCATTGGCTCCATCCCCGAAACGAGCTGTCCGGTCATCATCCCCGGCAGGCTCACCAGGCCCACGATCATCATGGCGTTAATAATCGGCGTCATCCCGGTGGCCATCGCTTGTCGCACCGGTTCCCGCGCGGCCTCCCAACGCGTGGCCCCAATCGCCAATAGCGATTCCACCTGATCGCGACGCATGGTCAGGCCTTCGGTCATCGCATTAAGCCCCAAAGTGATTCCGTTGAGGATGTTGCCCAGCACCATCCCCAGTAGCGGCACCGCGTACTGTGGCTGGTACCACTTTTCATTCTCCTGAAGCACAACAAAAAGCGCAAACGCCGTCACCAGCCACGAGCTGGCCCAGATCGAGACAACACAACTGATCCTTAACCCATCGAACTTCTTGCGGCTTCGACCTGCCGCGGTCCAACCCGCAATCGCAGTCATCACGATCCCCAAGCCCACAACCACATACCAGCGTTCAAACCGAAACACCCACTCCAGCACCATGCCGACGAGCACCAACTGAACGCAGGTCCGTACACTGGCGATCAACAGCGACCTCTCCAGCCCCAATTTCAGCGTGACTGAAATGGCAGCGTTAACCAGAATCAGCAGCGCCGCAAACGCGACCTGCCACCAGGAAAGCTCGATGTACATCACTCACTCGCACGACCCACAGGAACACCAGTGAAAATGTATCGCACATCGGCGCTACTCCAAAGAGGCAAACAGCGCGTCGAGGTTTGCAAATTTGGCTGCGACCACATTGTCGGTCCCCCGCCAACCGTTGCTGCGGTGATGATTAACCATGAAGTACGTCTCCCATGTCGTCGCGTAGTCCTCAAAAGGGCTCCACGTCCCGTACGCGCGGGCAAACCCGTCTGCCGAATCATTGTGGTACCAGTTGTTGCTACCGGTGGAGAGCGTAAATCCCGGTGCTGAACTGTTTCGCCAACCGCTGATCGCCTGGAAACCGGTCACCAAAGAATTTTCAGTCGCCTGATCCCAATTGTGACCAAACTCATGATACGTCACAGCCAACGCCCGATTCGGTGACCCAAAAGCATTGTCCGTCAACGTGATCACGCCGCCGGAACTGAAACCACCAAGGTCGAAGCTCGAATCGATCACGCTTCCGGCACGCTGAATCACCGTGGTCCCACCGCGATGATCCTTGAGCAACCTCGTGTTTCCGGTGGTGTGATGAAGATTCCTCAACGCCACATCAATTTCGATCACTTCCTCATTGGTCCACGCCGCCGCAGAAAAAGTCACATTCCCAATACCGCTGATTGTTTCCACGTGTCGGGGCAGATCGCGAAACCGAACGATCGCATCATCACGGGTCAACTGAACAACCCGGTCCTCCAAACGTCCATCTTCGCCAACGAGGGAAAGCAAACGGTCGTCGCCCCGGCCACCTTCAAGGCGATCCACGTCACCTATTCCACCGAACAATCCGTCGTCACCATCAAGCCCCTTGAGCAAATCCTCGCCCAGGCCACCGTAAAGGCTGTCATTGCCATCATCCCCATGAATCACATCGTCGCCGGAATCGCCGAACAGACGATCGCTCTGATCACCGCCAAAGATCCTGTCATTCCCGGTCCCACCATAGATCAAATCGGACCCCGCCGATCCGTGCAGCGAATCGTTTCCAGCTTCGCCGCTGATTCTGTCGTTCCCGTCGCCACCATCAAGCACATCGTCGCCCCGTCCGCCGCGAATTCGATCGTTGCCGCCACCGGCGTCCACCGTATCATCTCCCACACCGCCAAAAACAAAGTCCCGATCAGACCCCGCGTCGATCACGTCGTTGCCGCTGCCACCAAAAATCCGATCCTCTCCGAAACCGCCAAAGATCGTGTCATCGCCGCTTCCGCCAGCGAGATGATCGAATCCCGACCAGCCATCGATCTGATCGTTGCCCGCAGCACCGCGAATAAAGTCGTTTCCTTGCCCGCCGTTGAGGTCATCGTCGCCGAAACGTCCGTTCAAATGATCGTCGCCCGAACCACCGTTGAGGACATCGCTGCCCCAACCGCCGAACAGGTTGTCGGCACCAGCGCCACCGTTGACCACAGACCGGCGGTGTGTGTTGTTGCGAAACAGGTCATTGCCTCGGTTGCCTTCGAACCGAATCTCGCGGATCTCGCGCGAGGCGAAATCCCGGGCTACCACCGACTGACCGGACTGAGCCGTAACTCGCAACCTTTCGAATCCATCATTGATGTAATTGACAAACACCTGATCAGGTTGGTCAGTGCCGTCGATCGACAAAACGCCGCTACTGGCATCAAAATCAATCACGGCCGCGAGCAGCGATCGGCTTTCGAGGTCCTGAAAGTCAAGCCAATTGGAAACACAGCGGCGGCGCGAAATCTTGTTCATGGAGGGTTCCCGGGCTAAGGAAAAGGCCGCCCACAACCGGGACGACAGAAAGCTCAACGGCAGGCGGGGTCAAACGCGGGCCGTAGGTCGATACTAGTTGCCG
This sequence comes from uncultured Pirellulaceae bacterium, assembly GCA_937928555.1. Taxonomy (GTDB): domain Bacteria; phylum Planctomycetota; class Planctomycetia; order Pirellulales; family Pirellulaceae; genus Mariniblastus. The sequence goes on along the minus strand of CALFWR010000008.1, from coordinate 11,726 downwards.
GTCAATTTTTTTCCTGGTCAAACGCGGCCCGCCGCAGAGAAAGTCAGCCCGTAAAATCGATGCAAACCGGCGACGGAGAGCAATTCACGGCCTAAACAAGGGCTTTAACCCCGCAAAATCAGTCGAAACGCTCGGTCCGTTGAGCAACGCGACCAGACTGGGCATGATCATGCGTCACCCACAGCAAGGCAGCATTTTGTTGGTCCAGAAACCGTGCGACCAGCGATTCGGCGACCGCCGCCGCCTTGGAGTCCATCGCCGAAGTGGGTTCATCGAGCAACAGAACTTTCGGCTTCAGCATCAGCAATCGAACCAGTCCCGCGATCTGTGCTTCGCCGCCCGAAAGATCACGATGCGTTTTTCTCAAAAAGGATTCGTCCCGCGAAAAATGCCCAAGCATTTCAATGCACTGCGTTTTATCGAAAGCAGCATCTGCCCAGCCAGCAAATTCAAACGGCTGAAGAAAAAATGCTTCCACGTCCCCATCGAAGCGGGCGATTGTTTGCGGCAAGTACATCACGCTGCGGCGAAACTCTGGCACCGCCGCACCAGCAACCTGCTTCCCATCAAACAGAATTTTCCCTTCGTCTGCCGGATGCAACAAACAAACGCAACGAAGAAACAGAGACTTCCCGCTGCCCGATTCGCCGACAAGTGCAATCCGTTCCGCGGCGCCGATGTCGATCGATCGTTCGCGAAAAACCCACACGTCGCCAAAGCAAACGCCAAGCCCGCTGGCCTGGATCACGACTCACGCCCGATGAAAAACGGCATCAAATCCCAACCGTTGGGCATCGTCAGCCCGCTGGCGGCGGCTGATTTTTCGTTGTACCCATCCGCAGCGTCCACTTCGATTCCCGCCCCGCAAATCGCGAATGGCACATCGCCGTGGGTGTGCGTTTTAGTGCTGATGTAAGTCGGATGGTCGGGCGTGACGAGGATCCGGAACGCTTCGCCGGACGCTTCGAGATGCGCCAGCAATGGCCCGACGATTTTTTCATCAATCTCCTCAAGCGATGCCACCTTCTTGCCGCAGTCACCTTCATGCGATGATTCATCAGGAGCTTCGACGTGAACGCAAACTAGGTCGTACCCTGCCAATGCGTCAATCGCGTAGCGGCCTTTGGCGGCGTAGTCGGTATCGGTGTAGCCCGTCGCGCCGGGGACTTCGATGCGATCCCAACCGACAAGCGCGGCAAGGCCACGCAGCAGATCCACCGCCGTGATCATGGCTCCCTTGACGCCATGCAGTTCTGAAAATGGCGCGAGATTTGGTTTTTGACCAAGCCCCCACAGCCACACGTTGGTGGCGACGGGCTTTGAGTCCGCGGCACGCGATTTGTTCACGTCATGGGCTTCGAACCAGGACTGGCTTTGCGCCATCAAGTCCACCAGCATGTCGCTGCCAGGGCCGCGCGGAAAATCGTCTGCCACCGACTTGTCCGTCAAATCGTGCGGCGGCGTGGCGCGGGTTTCACTAGAAAACGGAGCCGGAGCATCAGCAGTTGGACGAAACATCAACAGATTGCGATAGCTGACACCGGGAATGAATTCCAATCGCCCATCGGCCACATTCTCCTGGGCCGTCGCGAGCAGGCTCTTTGCTTCCGGTGAAGAAATATGCCCTGCGGTGAAACTCTTCATCGTCTGGCCTTCGACCGTCACGAGGTTGCAACGAATGCACCAATCGTCATCATCAAGCTCGATGCCTTGGGCGGCGGCTTCCAGGGGCGCACGTCCGGTGTAGTTTTCCAGCGGGCTGTAACCCAACAGACTCATGTTCGCCACACTGCTACCGGCTGGCAGATGCTTGGGCGTGTGATTGGCAAGCCCGACGAGGCCTTTGCCTGCAATCGCATCCATGTTCGGCGTGTTGGCCGCTTCGAGTGGCGTCTTCCCGCCAAGCGACTCCTGGGGTTCGTCGGCACAACCATCGGGAATAATGATGACGTATTTCATGCTTTGTGGTTTTCAGTTTCGAGTTTAAGTTTGGTACCGGATTGCTGGACACACATTCAATCACGAATAAGCCAGGCAAACCGCATCACGCTCCGTTTGGGAGCCGTTTGGGGAAATTTGCTGGCACACAACTGACCAACGCCGGAATTCACTGCGAAGTCACTGCGAAGTCACTGCGAGGTGCGAATTCACTGCGAAGTGCCAGCCAATGGTAACCCGAAGCGCACGCGAGCACAGGGCGGGTCGCGGATTCGGCCCTGAGCACCCACGTGCGGCGGGCGATTGCGGCCAAGCCAAAGTCGTAGGCACACTCCGTGTGCCGTCCATCAACGTGACGATGGCTTGCAGCGCTGCAAGCCACAACCACGTTCGATCAACCGGAATTATTCACGACGACAGGCGTTAATTGCTGTTGAACCACGCCAAGAGATGCGTCAGATCCGGATTGCCCCCAGGACTTCGGTTCACTTCGTTGATGAATTCCAGAACAGGGAGAGTTTCCAACGGACACCGTGTTCATTGAGCAAACTGAAAGTCACGCCCACGCCTCGTGAATAATCCGGGATTAATCGAGAATCTTCAACTGCTCGGCCACCGAATCGATTGCCTCAACCGAAGCCAATTCCGCCAACGCGGCCCCCACAGAAGCCTGCGTGGTCTCCTTGGTCACGATAACGACAGGCACGATTCCTTCGTCGGACAAATCGGCATCGTGCTGGTAAACCGACCCGATCGAGATTCCATTTTTACCCAAAGCACCGGCAATCTGCGAAAGCACCTTGGGAACGTCCTGCACGTCGAACCGAAGGTAATAGCGGCTCACGAGGCTACCGCGCGGAGCCATCCCGGCGCGATCGCGCCCTTCGGACCACAACTCAAGCGTCCTGAAAGTGATCGCCGTCCGACCAACGGCAGTATCAATCAAATCCGCAACCACAGCCGAAGCGGTCGGCATTTGACCCGCCCCCTGGCCTTGGAAAAACACCGGTCCAACCGCGTCACCGACCACGCTTACGGCATTGTAGTTGTCGCGGACTTCCGCCAGTGGCTTGCCGACTTTGACCAACATCGGAGACACGTCCAGCACCAGTCCTTCGTCGGTCAGCTTGGCCAAAGCGATCAGCTTGATGCGATAACCAAGATGCGTTGCGTAGCGGAAGTCAACCGACTTCAACCGACCAATGCCCCTTCGTGGGATTTCCGACCAGTCGACCCGCGCCCCGAAAGCCAAATGCGAAAGGATCGCCAGTTTTTGGGTGGCATCGGTGCCGTCAACGTCCATCCCGGGGTCCGCTTCGGCGTAGCCAAGCTTTTGTGCTTCGCCGAGTGTCGCCTTGTAACTCGCGCCTTCGGCATCCATTTTGGAAACGATAAAGTTACAAGTCCCGTTCAGGATCCCACGCAGCGACTGAATCTGGTTCGCCGAAAGACACTGGCTGATGTTGGCAACGATCGGAATGCCACCGGCCACCGATGCCTCAAATGCGATCGACCGCCCAAGCTCTCTCGCTCTGTCAAACAGTTCCGGACCGTGCTGAGCCAACAGGGCTTTGTTCGCGGTCACGACATCCTTGCCGCTTTCCAACAGCCGCAGCATGATCGATTTGGCGGGTTCGATTCCGCCGATCAACTGCACGACCACCGAAACGCTTTCATCATCGATCACGCGTTGGAGATCATCGGTCAGCACACCCTCTGGCAACTCAACGCCACGCGGCTTCTTCAAGTCCCGCACCACGGCATGATTCAGCCACAAGGTTCGTCCCGCATGCCGGGCAGTGCGGTCACCATGCTCCAGCAGCAGCCGCGCTACCCCCGCGCCAACGGTTCCCATGCCGACAATGGCCACACCCGTTTTTTCCATTGGTTTTGCTTTCATTCCGTTTGCGGTTAGATTCGGATCGTAGCGGCAACCAATCCGCTTCTCAAGCCGCCCGGGCTGTTACAGGCCCATGCCTTGATCGAAAAACCGCAACACGGGTTCAAGCCGGCGTCGTTTCATCGAACCATCAGAAACTCATGATTGCCAAAGCCTTCCTTGCGTTTGTCGGAATCCTCTACCTTGCCCTTGCTCTTTGGTGCGCCGCGGACCCTCAAACGACTTCCAACAAAATCGGCTTTGAGCTCCACCCCGGTTCGGGACAATCCGAATTTGTCACCGTGTACGGTGGATTGGAGGTCGGCATGTTTTTGGTCTTCATCATGCCGCTGTTTTGGGCTCAATCGCAGCGGTTTGCCCTGATGGCCTGTCTGCTGATACACGCCAGTCTGGTGCTGTTTCGCACACACAGCTACTTCCGTTTTGCCGATATCGACGCCTTCACTCATCGACTTGCCGTCGGAGAATGGGTTATCCTGTTGGCTTCTCTGGCCATCTGGTTCCTCACCGCACCAGGCATCTCCAACACAGACATTGAATGACCACCAAATCAAAGCCACGCCTGATCGCTGTTCTTCCCGGTGACGGTATCGGGGAAGAAGTCACGCAACAATCTGTTCGCGTCATCGAAAAACTCAACGCCCTGATGGACCTTGGGCTCGAATGCCAACACGAACCCGTCGGCGGCACCGCCTACGACCTTCACGGCACGCCGCTTCCCGAAAAGACGCTCGAACTCGCCAAAGCAGCGGATGCGGTTTTGCTCGGTGCGGTCGGCGGACCGAAGTACGATTCGGCGCCCCGTGAGCTTCGTCCGGAACGTGCTTTGCTGGGACTTCGCAGCGAACTGGATCTGTTTTCCAACTTGCGGCCCGCGACACTGTTTCCCGAACTGGCCGCTGCCTCGACGCTGAAACCCGAAGTCGTCTCGGGCCTGGACATCATGATCGTCCGCGAGCTTACCGGCGGGATCTACTTTGGCCAACCGCGTGGGATCGAACAATCCGACGGCCAGCGGCGAGGCTTCAACACGATGGTTTACAACGAAAAGGAAATTGAACGCATCGCCAGGTCGGCCTTTGAGATCGCCATGCAACGAAACAAAACGCTCTGCTCGGTCGACAAAGCCAACGTCCTCGAAGTCTCCGAACTGTGGCGCGAAGTCGTCACAAGGGTCAGCGCGGACTACTCGGAAGTCAGTCTTTCACACATGTACATCGACAACGCCTGCATGCAACTGGTGCGAGCCCCAAAGCAGTTTGACGTGATCGTGACCACCAACATGTTCGGCGACATCCTCTCGGACGCCGCGTCAATGCTCACCGGATCGATCGGCATGCTACCTTCGGCGTCGCTGGACTCAAATTCCAAAGGCATGTACGAACCGGTTCACGGGTCGGCTCCTGACATTGCAGGGCAGGGCATCGCCAATCCTTTGGCATCGATTCTTTCGGTGGCCATGATGCTACGCTACTCCTTCGCCCAAACCAAAGCCGCCGACACCATCGAAACCGCAGTCAAAGCCGTCCTTGCCGATGGCCAAATCCGGACCGCAGACATCACTGTCGACGGCAATGCTGCTTCGACGTCAGAGATGGGACAGGCCGTGTTGGACAAACTACAGTAACAAAACCGGGCATGCTCGCCGTGCCGCATTCGCGAAACATCATGCCACGCCCCATCCTTCCCCCATCCGGAACCTGCCAGCAGGATCCGACACGCGCAACCTGCCCGCTGGTTTGCAAGTACAATCATTTTGAATCCGAAGACCAAGATCTGACCATCGATTCTTGGGAATTGAAGTGCCTAGATTGCGGCTGGCGGGACACCATCGGCCATCGCAGCGACGAACCAGACCCCGACGCAGCTGACGACTTTGACCCAACAGCCTGCCCGTTTTGCAAACTCGCCGGGCTCTGCACAGGAAAAAACCCATGCGAAAAAACGGAACGCTAACTCGACAACCAACACTCAAGGCAATCATGAATCCTCAAACATTTATCGCCCTGGCTTTTGCGATTACAGCGCTGGCCACAGCACCGCTCGCTGCTCAAGAGCAACCCAACATTCTCTTCATCATGTCCGACGACCATACGTCCACCGGCGTCGGATGTTATGGCAGCCGCCTTGCTGAACTGGACCCCACACCCAACATCGACGCCCTAGCTGCCGATGGCGTGCGACTGACAAACTGCTTTTGCACCAATAGCATCTGCACACCCAGCCGCGCCACAATCATGACCGGGCAGTACTCTCACAAAAACGGCGTCGTCACCCTCAAGGGCGAACTTCCAGAGCAAAAACAGACGCTCTCCCGACTCATGAAAAAAGCCGGCTACGAAACCGCAATGATCGGAAAGTGGCACCTCAGAGCCGAACCGGCATCGTTTGACTTTTACACCGTTCTTCCCGGCCAGGGCTGGTACCACAACCCCGAATTCCGCGTCCGCGGCCCCAAACCCTGGCCCGAAAATACCAAGCGAGTCAAAAATCATTCCTCCGATGCGATCACCGACCTCTCCATTAAATGGCTCAAGAACCGCAAACAAAAAGACAAACCCTTCTTTTTGATGCACCACTTCAAAGCACCGCATGACAATTTTGAAAATGCCGAGCGTTACGACTTCCTCTATAGCGACGTGGACATCCCCGAACCACGAAGCCTGCGGGAACGTGGCAAGCACGGCCCGACAGATCGCGATGCTTATGGCACCAGCGTTTCCAAAAGAAATGAACGTCGCTCAATGGGCGACCACATGTTTGTCGATCGTGAACTTGACGACGAAAAATACACGACCATCGCCTACCAGCGATACGTCAAAAAGTTCCTTCGCTGCGTCAAAGGCGTCGATGACAACGTTGGCCGACTCGTTGAACACCTCAAGAAAACCGGTCAACTCGAAAACACCATCATCGTTTACACCGCCGACCAGGGATTCATGCTTGGCGAACACGACTACATCGACAAACGGTGGATGTACGAAGAATCTCTTCGGATGCCGTTTGTTATTCGCTACCCAAAAAAGTTTCCCCGTGGAGCCATCGTCGACGACATGATCAACAACGTGGACTTTGCCCCAACGCTGCTTCAACTTGCCGGTGGCGAATCTGAAATCGCCTCTCTCGCCGAACCGCTGAAGTTCCAAGGACGCAGCTTTGTCGCCAACCTGCAGGGTCAAACCCCGCCCGACTGGCCCGAGGCGTCTTACTACCGGTACTGGATGCACATGGCCCATCACGACAATCCGGCTCACTTTGGCATCCGCACAAAAACGCACAAATTGATTTTCTTCTACGGGCATCGCCTCAATGATGAATGGTTCTGGAATCCCCAACGTTGCGAACCCACTGATCCTCACTGGGAATTTTATGACCTGGAAAACGATCCCCAGGAAATGGACAATCTGATTAACAGCGCCGACCACGCTGAAACCATTTCATCTCTCAAGGAAAAGCTGTTCAAGCTTCGAGAAACCGTGGGGGACACCGATAAAAGCTATCCTGAAGTCCTGCGAAGGCTTGAACGGTAGGAAATTCGTATTCCTCAACCCGGATTATTCACGAGGCGTGGGCGTCAGAATCAGTTCCGGCACTGATCGGTTAATCTGATGCAATGAAACGATCGCAGTGGCTTTCACCTACCGAATGATTCACATTTCTTGTTGAAATTCAGTTTTTCCCTTGCTCTTGTTGGCCAGAGGTAGAATCAACGCCCGTCGTCGTGAATAATCCGGGCTCACATTTCTTGTTGAAATTCATCTTTTCCTTTGCCTCTGTTGGCCAGAGGTAGAATCAACGCCCGTCGTCGTGAATAATCCGGGCTCAAACGTCGGGATTGGCAAACAATATTCTGCAAACTACCCTGAAGGCAAGCTGTCAAATCAGTTTGTTTACAGGAGTTGTCAATGACCGCGAAGAAAACAAAGCATCAGAAAATCCTTGAATTCGTGCGTCAGTCGATCATTGGCGGGACCTACAAGGCCGGCGATCGGCTTCCCACCGATGGCCAGTTAATGCGGCAGTTCAGCACTTCGCGGCCGACGGTCGCCCGTGCGATGCGCGACCTAGAAATGGAAGGCTATCTTGAACGGCGTGCCGGATCGGGATCCTTTGTTCGAGTTCCAGCCCAGAACAAACCCAGCCTGATCGGCATCTTGCTACCGGAAGTTGGCAGCCACGAGCTTTTCCAACCCATCGCCAGCGAGATCGCCCTTCAATGTCAAAAGCACAACCTCAGCCTTTTGTGGGCCGACAACTCGGCACCCGCAGACGGAAACCAACTCAACACGGATGACTTCGAAAAGACCTCCCTGGAACTCTGCAAGCGATACATATCACTTGGAGTCGCGGGCGTGTTCTTCAGCCCAGTTGAATTCTCCGAAAAAATGCTTGACGCAAACCGCGAAATCGCAGAAAGACTCGATTCTGCGGGGATTTCTGTGGTACTGCTGGACCGGGACATTGAACGTATTCCCAAACGAAGCCGCTTTGATCTGATTGGCATTGACAACTTTCGCGCCGGGTTCCTGCAAGCCGACCACCTCTTGGGACTGGGCTGCAAACGGATCGCTTACGTATCACGAGAAATACCAGCTCCGACGATCGATATTCGTATCAACGGCTTTCGACAGGCAATCGAAGCCGTTGGAAATGGGCACCAATCCAAAGTGTTTTTTGGCAATCCCGAAGAAGAGCAACTTGTTTCTCAAATCCTCGCATTCAAACCCGATGGGATCGTTGCCGCCAACGACACAACCGCAGCTATGATTCTCAGACCGTTGCTCAAACGAGGAATTTCGATTCCCGGGGACATCCGAATCATTGGCGTCGATGACGTCAAAGTCTCCAGCTTGACCTCAGTCCCCCTCACCAGCCTTCGCCAGCCATGCAGGGCGATAGGAAGCGCCGCGGTCAACACGATGATCCGCCGCATCGAAAATCGAAAGATGATTGCTCACGACATTTTGCTTGACGTTGAACTCATTGTGCGTGATTCCTGCGGAGCCAACAGCTAGAAATAATCGGTATTCACAGCTTCCAACAAGCTGGAAACAAAATTTCCCTCTACCTCCTTTACCTTTACCAAAGGATTTATTTTCACCGCAAAACAATCAAAAACGTTCGCAACGGTTGACAAAACCCCGTCGCCCATTTAGCCGCTTTGTACCATTAAGACGGAATTAAAGATGCAAAGGCAGGATTACGTGGCAAAAGCTGGCAATAAGGCGAGAAAACCTTACTCAAATGGCGACACTTCCGTATAGTTACTGATAAGTGTTTGCAAACATATTGTCATTTTTTGCGAGGAAATCATGAAACGTTTATCGAAGCAGCGTGGATTCACTCTGGTCGAATTGCTGGTGGTCATTGCGATCATCGGTATCTTGATCGGAATGCTTCTTCCCGCTGTTCAACAGGTGCGTGAGGCTGCACGTCGCACTCAGTGCCTCAACAATGTACGTCAGATGGCGTTGGCTTCTCTGAACTACGAGTCGGCTCATATGGAGTTTCCCACAGCGGGGACTCAACTTGATGGTCACTGGCAGAACGCTCGCGGTGACAACGACAACTACGGTGCGGAATCAGCGTCTTGGGGATTCCAACTGTTACCTTACATCGAGCAGCAAAACCTTGCTAACATTCGTACTGAATTCGCATGGGGCAATCCAACTCCATCCGGACAAATTCTCGAGAGCGAGCATGTCCCCACTTACGTCTGTCCATCTCGTGGACCTCGCACATGGGGTGATCTTTCAGGTTCCATCTGGGCCTGTGCCGATTACTCAAGCGCCGGTCGCCCTTACGTAACTTGGACACCTGGCGGCACACGGATTTCAGAGGCTCAGCGCTCTGGTCAAAACCCCGGACAATTCGCCAACGCCAATGGCTACCAGGGAACCAGCAACGGTGCAGAAGGCTCCAACCAGATGTGGCAAGGAATCATCGTCAAGGGTGGTCACTGGAATCGCAACGACGGAGTATTCAATCGCTACGGAGGATCCGGTTTCGGAGAAATCTCTGACGGGTCTTCCAACGTGGTAATGTACATGGAGAAGTCCGCTTCGACATTGGGTTACAGTGGCGTTCACGATCCAGCATGGCAGATCATTGGTGAAGTTTACGGACAGTACGTCTCGTCAAACCACACCAACAACCGCTTCAATCGTCCGCTCCAAGCGGACAGTCCTCGTGTTCCAAACAACTCAAACCGGGCTCTTAACGAGCAAGGATTTGGCAGCCCTCACCCAGGCACAGTAACAGCGTGCCTTGGAGACGGTTCGGCGCACAACATTTCCCTCGACATTCAGTGGGAACTGCTTTGGGATATCTCAATGCGAGCTGATGGTCAAATTGTTGATCACAGTGAGCTGTAGAATCTGTTAGTCAGTCAGATGACCCACTCCATCGCTGGAGTGGGTCTTTTTTTTGGAGATATCAAAATGCACAAGAGTAAATCAGCCAAATTTTTTCTGCTGATTGCACTGTCTGTCTTTTTTGCCGGCTGCGGAACGGGCAACGATGTTACGAACAAAATGAAAGACGGCAACAAGGAAAACATTCGTCGAGTCAGAAACTGCTACTCCATGTTCCTCAAGATGCACCGCTACCAGGGGCCAAAAGACAAAGAGGAACTCATGAACTTCCTCAAAACCAACGAGAGAGCGGCCGTGAATCTCGAGCGCATCGGGATCTCACAGGAACAGCTTGACACCATGTGGGTCAGCGAGCGGGACGGAGAAGAGTTCGAGATTCGTTGGGGCTTGAATGGCCAAGATGACCACGCCATCGTTTTCGAAAAAACCGGTGTCGATGGAAAACGATTTGTCTGCTTCGCGACGCCGCAGGAACTCGAAGAAGATGACTACAACGGTTACTTGACGGGAGAACTCAAAGGAGCCAGCCCTGACAGCATGGGCCAAATGGTTTCCGATGAAGAAGCGGTGAATCAGTAATTTAGCGACTGAGACATTCTTCAGGTCAGGCCCGTTTCGAACGGGCCTTTTTTTATGCTGTAAACTCTTTCTCTTTGCCCTTTCCATCGCTTACTTTTGCACTTCGGAGACATCATGAACCAACTCAATAACGGCATGCCAACAGTTGGACTGGGATTCTGGAAAATCGACTCGCAGCATGCACCGGCAGTGGTGTCCGATGCGATCGACGCGGGATACCGACACTTCGATTGCGCCTGCGACTATGGAAACGAAGCCGGTGTTGGCGAGGGACTCGAGGCGGCGATTGAATCAGGCAAAGTCAGCCGGGACGATTTGTGGATCACGTCAAAACTTTGGAACACCTATCACGCCGCCGAACACGTGCAGCCCGCTCTCGAAAAGACACTTCAGGATCTGCGGCTCGATTACGTGGACCTCTATTTGATTCACTTTCCAATCGCGACCCGGTTCGTTCCTTTTGACGTACGCTATCCACCGGAGTGGTTCTTTGACCCCGCTGCTGAGAGCCCGCGAATGGAACCGGCCAATGTTTCGATTCAGGAGACATGGCAAGCCATGGAGCAGATCCGCAAAAAAGGGCTCGCCAGGAATATCGGCGTAAGTAACTTCAACTGCCAACTGCTTCGCGAGATGCTTTCCTGGGCAACGATTCCGCCTGCGGTACTGCAAGTTGAATTGCATCCACTGTTGACGCAGGAAAAGCTTTTACGCTTTTGTAACCAACACGACATTTTCGTGACCGGTTTTTCTCCCTTGGGTGGCGAATCTTATTTCTCTATTGGCATGGCTGACCACGGCGACCGCACGTTAATTGTCGAGAAATTCGGCGTACAATTGATCAAGAGCGTCCTCGCTCCATCCGAGGGCCATTCTTTTGCCTCTGATATTATCATCGATGGTAGTGTCCAGCTGCAAAATGTTGGCGGCCATGC
>CALFWR010000007.1 GCA_937928555.1 uncultured Pirellulaceae bacterium | reverse complement strand
GTAGAGCGTCCATGGGTTGGTTTTGTTGTTGATACAGAACACTGTTGATGCAATGGATTCACAATTTGTTAAAATTACCTGGTTTTGATTTTAGCAATCACTGTTGCAGTGCAATTAACAAGAAACTGAGTAACTGACTTTAAAAGAGGGGTGGGTAAAAACAAATGTCATCAGTAGGTCAAAAGTACTGTGAAAGCAAAACTATAATCTTGCCACAATGTGTACTTGAGCTATCAAAATAGCGAGCTATGTAAAAATTTTATGTTTTGCTTACAGTTCAAGATCGCTTAAAAGCATCATATAGAAGCCTAAGAAGTCTGCAGTGAGTATGGCAATTTCACTTTGGCGGCCATTTCCATCAGAAACATAAATAAGCATCAAAGATAAAGCAAGAATAGTTTACGTAATAATAGCTAACTTACCCTATTGCAAGACTAAAAAAACACCTACCTGACACTGAATTGCAACATAAAAGCTTCGATCCCGATCAAGGCGAAATTTGGTGGAGGCGTTACTGAGGACACAAGAAAATCAAAATCACTTTCATTGCCCAATGCGTCGTCCATCATGAGGTAGCGCCAAAACACGACCCTATTCTTAAATAATACCTGGTACAAGTAAAACCAAAACGATGGTATTTACTGCGATGCAGCGATCAATTTTGAGATTTTCGATATGGAATTTCAACAAGAAATTTGAATCATCCGGTAGATGAAAACCACAGCGGTCGTTTCATCACATCAGAGTCGCGAATCACTGTCGGAACTGATTCTGACGCCCACATCTCGTGAATAATCCGGGATGAATGCGCGGTTTTTGCGGACGCCGCCGGAACTACTGACTCAGCTTCCACATTTTGATTTCTTTGTCATTGCGGACCACGATGCTGCCGTCGGCAAACGCAGGGTGCGACCAGCAGACGCCACCGCGACGACGCAGTTGTGCTTCGGTTGGGTCAAGGATCTTGTGCCTGGATTGCTCCTGGTATCCGGACGGATTGAGATTGCACAACAGAATCTCACCGCGCTCATTGAACATCCAGGTCGTTTCCCCCTGGGTTCCATTTCTGACAAAGTGAATGGTGCTCCAGCGGGCTTTCGGGACCGCATCAAGGTTCTCCCAGACTCGCTCGCCCGTTTTCGCAACCAGACAACGAAGCTCACCATAGCTATCCACGCCATAGAGGTGATCGTCAATCCAGATCGGTGTGCTGATGATCGACTGCAGCGATTTGGTTTTCCGCTCGTTGTCGCCCACCGCAGACCAGACTTTTGTGACTCCGTTGCCGTCGTCGTTGACTTTGAGCAATAGCGAGCCATCGTAAAAAGAGGTTACAAAGACGTGCCCCTGGTTGACCACCGGAGTCGCGATTCCGATTGGCATATTGCGAGGCTTGAAAGGAAAACGCCAGATCGTCTTGCCGGTGTCGGGTTCGAGAGCGGAAACCGAATCGCCCGTCCAGCAGACGATGGACTTTTTCATGCCGTGGTCCATCAGAACCGGTGCCGCATACTGAGCCCGGTCGTCGAGTGCTCGCCAGACTTCTTTGCCGGAGTCACGATCGAGGGCAACCAGGCAGGCCCCGTCGCTTCCACCGACGTGAAAAACAACGTTCGAATCGACAAGCAAGGGACTGGCGGAAAGTCCCCAAATTGGCATCCGTTTGTTGGCGACAATATTGTACTTCTGGTTGAAGTTCATTTCCCAGAGAACGGTTCCGTCTTTGACATCCAGACAAAACGCGTGGCCCATCGTCCCCAGCGTCCAGGCTTTGTCGCCGTCGATCGTCACCGAAGCGCGGGGCCCGGCGGGATAGCCGACGCCTTCGTAGGCGGCAGCGTACTGATGAGTCCAGATCTTTTTTCCGCTTTGCTGGTCAAAGCAATGAACACGCTCGGTCTGCTCCGGTTCCGTGACGCGATCCATCACCAACACACGACCCTGAGAAACCGTTGGCCCCGAGTAACCGCTCCCGATTTCGGCGGACCACAGCAGCGTCGGGCCGTCGGCCGCAGGTTTGATTTCCTTTGAAAGGACTCCGTCACGATTGGGCCCGCGCCATTGCGGCCAATCCTGGGCCGCAGCGTCTCCGACCAGGGTGTGGGAAAGGGAAAATATGGCTGCCACCAATACGGCGGTCTGAAATCGAATCAAAAACACGGGCGAAGCTCGGCAAAGTTTGCGGTCGATGTGAAACCGAATTGTACCCCAATACGACGCTGTCGGTTCGTCAATGGAAACGATTCACACGTTCAATGGCACAGGTGCTTCAGAATGAAGACCAAACAAGGTCGGCGATAGAAAACAGTTACAACACCGTAGCCCTGATGGGACCGAGTGACAGTGCATGATTGGTCTGATACCCAACTTGCATCCACACCGCACCTTTGCGTAAGCAGACTTACGCAAAGGTGCGGGCATGGACTCTGACGTCACATCCCCGGTGGGAAAGCGATCCTGTTACCGCCCGTCGCCGTCGATGATCACGCCAGTTTGCTTGAACGAACCGGCATTCGGATTTTTGATCACTCGCGGGCCCTGGGTCAGCTTGGTTGCTTCACGAATGCCAAGCCGCATGCCGGAATCCTCGTACTGGCCCGCGATGTCCGGGTTCGCTTTGGCGACCTGATGCACCAGAACGTCTGCACTGACGCCGACTTCGCTGATACCCTGCCCCGTTGGCGAGTAGAACTTGGCTGTCGTCAGTCGCACACCGCCGCCGGAAACCGAAAGCGGAAAAATGCCCTGAACGCTGCCTTTGCCGTAACTTTGGTTGCCAACGATCGTGCCGCGATGGTGGTCGCTGATTGCCGCAGCGAAGATCTCGCTGGCGCTGGCGGAGTTTTCATCGATCAGAACGACCAGAGGAACTCGCCACGTTTGCGCCAGGTTCGCCTGGTGGGTGTAGTCTTCCATCGGATTGCGGCCACGAGTGGAAACGATGACGCCGTCTTTGACGAACCGGTCGGCCACATCAACAGACGCCTGAAGCAATCCGCCCGGGTTGCCACGAACATCCACGATCAGTGATCGCATCCCATCACGGTGCAACTTCCAGAGTGCTTTGTCAAAATCGCGGGGCGTGGTCTTTTGAAAGTTGGTTAGCCTGATGTAACCAACACCATTTTCGGAATCCACAATGTGAACGTCTTCCACACTTGGGATTTCAACTCGTCGACGTTGCAGTCGAATCGAACGCTGCGAGTGGTTGCGGGAAACGGCCAACTGAACCCAGGAACCCTCTGGCCCGCGGAGAAGATCCGCAGCACGCTCGCTGCCAATTTCGCTCACGGTTTGACCATCAACCGACAGAATGCGGTCGCCTTTAATCAGCCCACTGGTATTGGCCGAACCACCTTCGATCACGCTGACGATGTCCAGGTACTGGTCGGTGGTGTTAAGCTCCACGCCAAGGCCCACAAAGTTGCCTTCGATTTGCGACATCGATTCGCCGTATTGGCTGGCCGACATGAACCCGGAATAGGGATCTAGGGCCGAGATGGCTCCACAGGTGAACTCGTAGATGACAGCCGTTTCAGAAAGTCCGATTCGTCGGCTGAGTGAGTCCGCAGTTGATTTTGCCACCATGTAAACGTCATGACGGTTGGCAACGGTGGTCGATTCAAGTTCCGCTCGGGTTTGCAGGATGGCATCGCGAATTTGAGCATGCGTTGCGTTAGGGAAGTTTGCCTGGTGAAACTCCGCGTCCATCATCGCGATCTCCAGACTGGTCAAGCCAAAGCTGGCCAGTTCGGACCAGTTGGGAGGATCCACGTAGTAGGACTGAATCTTCAACAGGACTTCGGCGTAGACGTTCAGTGCTGAATTGGTGTCGCCGGATTTGATCGTCCGAATAAAGCTGCTGTCGGAGTAGCGGCGTTCCAGATCGAAGTGGATCCGGGCAACGCTGCGGCGTCGTTCGATGGGCTTGGTAGCAGGGTGTTGACGAAGAAATTTCTGGTACAGACCAAGGGCTTCACCCCATTGGCCGTTTTGCTCAAGGGATTTTCCTTGTGCCAGAGTACCGTTGATCTGGTCGGCCGAAGCGACGGTTCCATTGTTGGCTTTTGCCTGAACGACAAGCAACAGCAACGCGAACGTGGCGACAAGAATGGGGAGCAGAGGTCGTCTGTGGGCAGCGACAAGGCTGCCTGAGGCGTCGCTCAGTCGGGATGTGTCTTCCATGGGATTTTGCCAATCTGCAAAGGCTGATCAGGCAATCTCGCAAGCCACAGTATTGGGAGCGAAGCGTTACAAAACGCCGGATCAAGTCAGGATACGGCGTGCCACCAGCAACGAATGCCGGCAACCGATACGCCGTAAGAGTATGAATCATGCTTTGACCACGGTCAAAAAAACGCTTTTGCTTTTTGTCCGTGAGATCCTTACAACCCGCCTGGCCATGGAAAGAGAAAGCGATCAAAGCGATCACCGAAGCTTGGCCGTCTACGTTTTGTCGAGGTTCGTCCCTGTGGCCATCTGTACGAACGGCAAACAAATTGGTTCGTCGCAATTACAGACAGCAAAGTCCGCAAGGTTGCCTGCGTTTTTCGCGCATGCAGTCGAAGTCACACGGTGAGAAAAAGAACGCGTTGGCGATGGGATACCCGGGGCCCTTACGGCCTGCGGCTCACGTTGGGGCAGCATGCTGTCATGCGGCGAATCATTATTTAGCCCGGATTATTCACGACGACGGGGGTTAATTCTACGTCTGGCCAACTGGAGCAAGGGAAAAGCTGAAATTCAACAAGAAATGTAAATCATCCGGTAGCTGAAAACCACAGCGATCGTTTCATCGTATCTGAGTCGCGGATCACTGTCTCAACTGATTCTGACGCCCATGCCTCGTGAATAATCCGGGTTTAGATCGGCCAGGCGGTCGCGGTTTCAAGGCACCCACAAAAAAACGGCGTGCAACGAATTGCACGCCGTGTGAACGGGTCCCTGGCCCAGGGGTTGGAAAGCAGAACAAATTGTTCCGCAGGCGCAAGAGAAGTCTTAAAACTTCCACTGCATGATGTTGTCCTTGAAAGGTTTCAACGTCGCGGCGACCCGTTTTCAGTAATCCTTGTGGTTGAAGTTTATGCTGTAGAGTTGGGAATGGTGTTCGGCATCGGTATCGTGATCTTCGGCGTTGGCACGACAGAATTGCCAGCTGCCGCAGCCGCTGCAGCGTTGTCGCGGGCGATCTCTTCTGCGGTACGTCGCTTTCGCCGTTTGGCTTTTTTGGCAGCCCACTCCTTGGTCATGATTTCAAACACGTCAGGAGTCTCGTAACGAACAATCGATTTCGTTTCGGGAATCGGACCAATCAGGCCGCGAAACAAAGGCAACCCGCGAAGTGTCAGGTCCGTGCTGCAGTCGTCGATGCCAATCTGCTCGTGTGCCGTTTCAATTTCTGTAAAGCCATCGAACTCACGAGTGCGGATTGAACCGTCTGCTGCTCGAGAGATGACGCGGATGATTTTCTTAGCCATGAATGTACCAGGATCGAGGACCGGAAAGTCTGTCCAGGGCCCGCTCCGCGGGTGCTTTCGAATCCTTCGAACCACTGCCTTGCTGTTCTATCGGCCTTGCCAGCAAGCAACTACTGCAACAGGCACCGCGCCCCGATGATGGCTATAGCCGGAATGATCGCGACATCTGCCACACGTGGATTCAGACGGATTTTGCCGATTCAGGTTCGTCTGGATCGATAAATACGGCTCCAACGGGCACAGGCCAACACTCGACGTAGCGGGCTGGAAACTTTTTCGCGGCCCTCGTCGCGAGCCAACAGTTCACTTTCGAATCCAGATTCAACGATTTGTTGGCACCAGAGAGGTCAACCCGTAAATGACAACCGTCGCAAAGATGCAAATGATGATGCTCAAAACCTGAAGCCCAATCACTGGCGTCAGGTACCGGATTGTTGTTCCCACAATCTGGTCCGTTTGAAATCCTGCCAGACAGATCAGCAACAGTGCCAACACGACAACACCAACCACCAGAAAAACGCCTCGACTGGCACCGTTGTAGTCGCTTTTGCTGGGTGCCATGTGCCCGCCGATACAGAGAACGAAGTAGATGAACAGCCAGAATTTCCATGACCCGAGGTTGGCTGGAGAAAGAAGTTGCCTGAGCAGGTTGCTGACCGCTTCAAAGAGCTGGCCTTGCGTTGACGAATCAGAGACCTGGCTGGCCTGAAACATGGCCGCCGCCGATTCGGGAAAGAACAGCCACAGCAGCATGCCGAGCGCCAGGGAACCGCCGATCAGCGGAGCCATCCCAATAAAAAAGTTACCGGCCTCCTGAAACCAGTTGCCAGGAATGAACGAATGCTCGACATAGCCCAACCGTCCGGTTTTCAGGTCCGGTTCGAACAGTGCGATGTCCCTGATGCGGTGACGAAAGACCACGCACATCGCGGCGTGGCTAAGTTCATGAATGGGCGTTCCCAGCCAACCGGTCCAGAGAACGCTTTTCCAGCCAAAACGACTCGCAAGCCGCCCCTGGATCTTCCTTTCGATCCAGTGCATGACGATCGCAAACAAGACAAAGGGAGCCAACAGCAACACCAGCAGAAACAGGGTTTGGCCGAGGACTTCGGCCATCGAGCGAGGGTCTGATTGTGAGAGGAATGTGAACAAGTTCAGTCGCTGGCAAAGCACGGGCTTCAAAATGGGACTTGTTAGTCTAAACTGTGTCTTCGGGCAACGTTGACTCTGCTATTGCTAAAAAATTCCACCTATGAACCGACCAAAAATCCGTGTTCGTCGTGAAGACATCGGGCCCGAAGAGAATCTTTGCGAGTACTGCACCGCAAAGTGCTGCCGCTATTTTGCCCTGCCGATCGATACGCCGCGAACTTGGCGTGATCTTCAGTATCTCAGATGGTACCTGCTCCACGAGTCGGCTTCGGTTTTTGTAGAAAACGGCGTCTGGTTTCTGCTGGTACACACAACCTGCAAGCACCTTCGTGATGATCACCGCTGCGGCATCTACGAGACTCGGCCTCCGATTTGCCGCGAGTATTCCAACAAGGACTGCGAGTTCGACGATTCGTACACCTACGAGCAGTACTTTGAAACGCCGGAACAAATCGAAGAGTACGCCAACGCAAGATTCAACCAACCGGAAACGTTTCGCACTGCCCAGCCAAGCGGCTTGCCGATCCTGTGAACCGGTCCGCGCTGCCGGGCACCATTCGGATCGTCAACAAACGATCCGTGAAAGGTTTCGAATTCGTCGCAATACCGCTACGATCTGACGTTCTGGATTACCGTCGAACCACACACTCAAGCCCCCGTCTCCCATGTCCAATCTGATCAAGCCCCGCACGCTCAAGGGCTTTCGCGACTACCTGCCGGAGATGATGATTCCACGCGAACGGTTGATGGAAACGGCTCGCAACGTCTATCGCTCCTACGGATTTGTGCCGATCGATACACCGGCATTGGAACTGTCGGAGATTCTCTGCGGCAAGGGCGGCGAAGAAACCGACCGCCAGATGTTCCGGTTCATGAATGGCAAACGCGACGTGGCGATGCGATTCGACCTGACGGTTCCCCTGGCAAGGTTCGCGGCCGAACATGGGTCGAATCTTGGATTGCCATTCAAGCGATACCAGATCGCTCCGGTTTGGCGCGGCGAAAGACCGCAGGCGGGACGCTTTCGCGAGTTCGTCCAGTGTGACTTTGACACCATTGGTACCACGTCGATTGCCAGCGACATCGAAACGGGCCTGGTGATTTTTGATTTGATGAAAGCCATCGGGTTCGAAAAATTCTCCATCCGGATCAACAACCGCAAAGTCCTCAACGGATTGCTCGCAAAGGCCGGGCTTTCCGAAGCCAGCGTTTTGGTGCTGCGGGCGTTGGACAAGCTTCCCAAGATCGGCCGCGAGGCGGTGGCCAAAGAGATGCTTGAGACCACCGACGCGACACAGCAACAAGTCGACGAAGTCCTCAAGCTGTCGGAAGTTTCAGGCACCAACGCCGAAGTCCTGGACCAGCTTGAACCACTGTGCAGCGGAAGCGAACTGGCCCAGGAGGGGCTTGCGCAGCTTCGTCAGGTGATCACCGCGATGGCCGCCGTGGGAGTCACTGATTCCAATTTGCAAGTCGACGTTTCGATTGCCCGCGGCCTGGACTACTACACCGGCACCATTTACGAGACGTTTCTGGACGATCTGCCTTCGATTGGCAGCGTCTGTTCGGGAGGCCGCTACGACAACCTCGCGGCGCTTTACTCGAAACAGGAGTTGCCGGGAATCGGTGCCTCTCTGGGGCTTGACCGGCTGTTGGCGGCGATGGATCAGCTCAAGATGTTGCCCGAAACGCGCACCACCGCCAGCGTGTTGATCGCCCAGTTTTCCGATCAGCAGTTGCAGACTTATTTGCAGATGGCCCAAGCCCTGCGTGAGTCCGGCATCGCGACCGAAGTTTTCCCGGACGCAAAAAAGATTGCCCAACAGTTCAAGTACGCCGATCGGCGCGGGTTCGATGCCGTCCTGATCGCCGGCGACGACGAGATCGTGGCGGAGAAAGTCCAGGTCAAATGGCTGGCGGATGGTTCGCAAACCGAACTCTCGAGCGCAGAAAATTACCGCGAAGTCACCCAGTGGTTGGCTTCGCGTCTGTAGGGCCGGTTCCCACCGGCCGAGTTCGGCTTTGACATTTTCCCGGGCCGAGAGTTTCTCTGTTCCCGATCAGAAGTCGATATCGAGAAAATCCGCGATCGCAAGTGATCACACGTGATGGACCATGAATTTTGCGGCTTGACTTCACAAAAGCAAAACGGAACACGGCCGGTAGGAACCGGCCCTACATCCTTGCACCCGTAGGGCCGGTTCCCACCGGCCGAGTTCGGCTTTGACATTTTCCCAGGTCGAGATTTTCTCTGTTCCCGATCAGAAGTCGCTATCAGGAAAATCCGCGATCGCAAGTGATCGTCACACGTGATGAACCATGAATTTGGGTCTGGGTTTCACAAAAAGCAAAACGAAACGCGGCCGGTAGGAACCGGCCCTACTTGTTAATCTTCAACATCAAATCCTTGTACAGCACCTTGCTGCCGGGGTCGTGAGCCTGAAGAGCAATCGTTCCGCTGCCGATCAAACGCTTCTTCATGCCGTCAGGTCGCTCGGGATTATCAGGTTCGGTGTAATCGGTGATGACTTTGCCATCGATCTTGATGACCACGTGTTTCCCTTCGACCATAATCTCGTAATCAAACCACTTGTCATCCATGGCCGGTGCCTCAAAGCAGTCTTTGACGGCGTACAGTCCGCCGGTTTTCTTGGGATCGGACTGCGTGTTGTTGACCTGAGCTTCGTAGCCGATCGATGGCCAACCGGTGTTTTCAAATTTGGTATGGAAATAGATCCCCGAATTGGCTTTGGGCTTGGTCATGACCTTACATTTGAAATGAAAGTCCGAAAAGTCCGCTCGGCCTGACTCTCCGACATAGAACACGTGAGCCCGATCGCCATGCGTGACCAAACAGCCGTCTTCGATGTAGACCGAGTCATAGTTTTCGTTAACATGCCAACCGAGCAGATTTTCGCCATTGAACATGGACTTGAAATCACCGTCCTGAGCAAACGCGTTGGAGGACGTCAGGGCAGCAAGGACAAGGACAAGGACAATTGTAAGGCATGCGTTTCGCATTGATTGGCTCCGGTACGAATGATTGATTCCACCATTCTGGACTGTCGCCTGGAGAGAATCAATCGTTGGTTCGTGTTTCTCTATCGCGTGCTGCTTTTTGCAAAGTGGGCCGCTGGCCGTGAGGCCTCGGGTAGCCAACGCTTAGCCATCCCCACCACGTCCGTTGTAGATCGGCGATCCGCTGGCGGCGAATTCGCGGAAAACGTCACAGGCCTGTTCAGACAGGACATCTTCGATGACTTCGATGCCGCGTTTCTCAAGTTCGGCCTGCCAGTTGGGGTGGATCGGGCCCTCGTCAAAGCCGGTGATCTGTTCCACTTTCTCTCCGGCGGCGGCGATCGCCAGCGAGCGAACACCCGACCAAGGGATCGAGCCAAAGCACATCGCACAGGGCCGGGCGTTGACGACCAGGCGGTAGTGCGGCATGTCGGGTCCGCCAAGGTCAAACGTTTTCAATATCGTTTGGGCCAAAGCAATCGTGACGATTTCCGCGTGGGCGGTCGAGTTGTTCGATGGCACGACGCGGTTGACACCGACGATGACGCGCCTGCCGGTGTCCTTTTCAAAGACCCCCGCCGCAAACGGCCCGCCGGTGTCCTTCTGGAAATTGATTCGCGAAAAACGAATCACCGCTTCCATTTGATCTTCCAGATTTGGCATAAGATCCGGAAGAGAATTGTTTTCTTCGATGGCCCAATCGGGCAAGGTGATGGAAAAGTTCATGGCCAGTCAGTGGTAAAATTCCATGCCACGCGGATCAAATGTGCGTCAAACGACTGACTCACGTTCTTGCTTTGCAAGTCGGCTGGTATCGTTGCAGCGCTATGCAGAATTCAAACCGGCCAGCGCGTTGTTGAATGTCGCGCTCGGCCGCATGGCTTTGGCGGCCAGTTCTTCATCAAGAAGGTAGTAGCCACCGACGTCCATCGCCTGGCCCTGAACCGAATTCAGTTCTTCGACAATGCTGCTTTCGGATGCAGCCAGCGATTCGGCGAGCGGTTGGAACTTGGCCGCCAGGTCGGTGTCCTGGCTTTGAGCCGCCAATGCCTGAGCCCAGTAGAGGGCAAGGTAAAAATGGCTTCCGCGATTGTCCAGTTCGTTGACTTTGCGAGAGGGCGATTTGCCACTGTCGAGAAGCTTCTCAGTCGCCGCGTCCAGACAGTCGCCTAGGATTTTTGCTTTGGGGTTGCTGTTGACCTCGGACAGGTGTTCCAGCGAAACAGCCAACGCGAGGAACTCACCCAATGAATCCCAACGCAAGTGATTTTCCGAATTGAACTGCTGCACGTGCTTGGGGGCACTGCCGCCGGCGCCGGTTTCGAACAGCCCACCGCCGTTCATCAACGGAACGATGGAAAGCATCTTTGCACTGGTGCCAAGTTCCAGAATTGGAAACAGGTCCGTCAAGTAGTCACGCATCACGTTGCCAGTAACCGAGATCGTGTTTTCGCCCTTGGCGACGCGGTCGAGCGTAAAGGCCGTGGCTTCTTCGAGGCTTTTGATGTGGATGTCCAAGCCGTCGGTGTCGTGGTCGGCGAGGTAAGTTTTGACTTTCTCGATCAACTGTGCATCGTGAGCCCGATCGGCCGAAAGCCAGAACACTGCGGGCCAACCGGTAGCCCGGGCACGATTGACCGCGAGCTTGACCCAATCCCTGATCGGTCCGTCTTTGACACAGCACATGCGCCAGATGTCGCCAGCGTTGACCTTGTGTTCCATCAGCACCGTGCCCGACGGGTCGCTGACACGAACGGTGCCGGGGGTCTGAATTTCGAAAGTCTTGTCGTGCGAACCGTATTCCTGGGCTTTCTTTGCCATCAGGCCCACGTTGGGGACGGTTCCCATTTTGGTCGGATCAAAGGCACCGTTCTGCTGGCAGAATTCGACCGTCGCCTGATAGAGTCCGGCGTAGCTGCTGTCGGGAATGACGGCTTTGGTGTCCTGCTGTTTGCCCTGGGCGTTCCACATTTGGCCCGAGGTGCGAATCATCGCCGGCATCGATGCGTCAATGATCACGTCGCTGGGCACGTGCAGATTGGTAATGCCTTTGTCGGAGTTGACCATCGCGATGTCCGGACCGTTTTCGATCGCTGCCTGGATGTCGGCCTCGATTTCGGCTTTCTTTTCCGCCGGCAAAGATTCGATTTCGGCAAAGACGTTGCCCAGCCCGTTGTTGGGATTAACGCCGGCCTGTTCGAGGGCATCCGCATGTTTCTCAAAGACATCCTTGAAAAAGACTTTCACGACATGGCCAAAGATGATCGGGTCACTGACCTTCATCATGGTGGCTTTCATGTGCAGCGAAAAGAGAACACCTTTTGCTTTCGCATCAGCGATCTGTTCGGCGACAAAGGCCTGTAGCGCGGCGGTGTCCATGTAAGTGCCATCGACGACTTCGCCATCGAGCACCGGGACTTCCTTGAGCAACGTCGTCTGGTCGCCAGAAACGAGTTCTATTTTGAGCGTGCCGCCGGACTGAATCGTTACCGATTTCTCGTTGGAGCGGAAATCGTTTTTGCCCATCGTGGCGACGTGCGATTTAGAGTCCGCAGACCAGGCGCCCATCGAGTGCGGGTTCTTTTTCGCGTAGGCTTTTACGGCACCGGGCGCGCGGCGGTCGGAGTTGCCTTCGCGAAGGACCGGATTGACAGCGCTGCCGAGGACTTTGGCGAACCGGGCTTTGAGTTTTTTGTCGGCGTCGGTTTCGGCTTCGTCCGGGTAGTCCGGAATTTTGTAGCCTTTGGATTGAAGTTCGGCGATGGTGGCTTTGAGTTGTGGGACCGAAGCGCTAATGTTGGGAAGCTTGATAATGTTGGCATCGGGTTGGGTGGCCAGTTGGCCCAGTTCCGCCAGCGCGTCGCCGACCTTCTGCTGGTCGGTCAAACCTTCGGGGAAGTTCGCGATCACGCGCCCGGCTAGCGAGATGTCCCGCGTCTCAAGTTCAATGTCGGCCGCGCCGGCAAACGCCTGAACGATGGGCAGAAGTGAACGTGTCGCAAGAGCGGGAGCTTCGTCGGTAAGCGTGTAGATGATTTTGGATTTTGACATTCGTTTGCTTTGATCGGCACAAGGTTGCCATGACGGCTGATTCAAAGCGGCCCATTTTCGGCGATCGAATCATTTTTTCCAGTGGGTGTTGCGGCGACGCTATTTGATGTCAGAGATTTCCACGCCACGGACTCATCGCCGTCGCCATTGCCGCATTTCTGGTGTCAACAATGCGGTGTTGCGGCGTCGCCAAGACGTTAACCCGGATTATTCGCGACGACGGGCGTTGATTCTACGTCTGGCCAACGGGAGCAAATGAAAAGCTGAATTTCAACAAGAATTGCGAATCATCCGATAGATGAAAAACCACAGCGATCGTTTCATCGCATCAGAGCCGCGGATCACGGTCGGAACTGATTCTGACGCCCACGCCTCGTAAATAATCCGGGGTTAATTGGGACGACTTTGGTCCAGTTGGAAGGCACGAAGCTGTGGAAGGAAGTCGGGCATGACTTTGTCGACCGCACTGTCCTCACGGTAGTCTTCCTTGCCGTCCTTTTTCCCTTTGGCTTTGCCGCGAGACGAAGGCGGCCGCAAACCGAGTGCTTTGAGGTGTTTTTCGAATCGCTTGCGATCGGCTTCGTTCCCTGATTCGGCTTTCTTCTTCATCTGTTCCCAGCGATCGACGAATCGGTTGAGGTCCTCTTTGGTCCAGTTCATCTCGTCAAGAAGTTCTTGGTCCGGATTGTTGCGGTTGTTTTTAAGGTCTTCCAGAATCAGGTCCGCAGCCTGTTTGGTGTAATCCAGATTCGCTTGCTCCTCGGACAGGTCCTCATCGGCAGTTCCACTTCCGGGTCGACCCCCAGGCGTTCCCTTCTTGCTTCCGTTTTGAGATTGTTGTTTGCCCGGTTGTTGACCCTGCTGTCCCGGTTGTCCTTCCTGCTGTCCCGGTTGTCCTTCCTGCTGTCCCGGTTGTCCTTCTTGCTGTCCCGGTTGTCCTTCTTGCTGTCCCGGTTGCCCTTCCTGCTGACCCGGTTGCCCTTCCTGCTGACCCGGTTGTCCTTCCTGCTGTCCCGGTTGTCCTTCCTGCTGACCCGGCTGTCCTTCCTGCTGACCCGGCTGTCCTTCCTGCTGTCCCGGTTGTCCTTCCTGCTGACCCGGCTGTCCTTCCTGCTGACCCGGCTGTCCTTCCTGCTGACCCGGCTGTCCTTCCTGCTGGTCACCTTCCTGAGGCTCGCTGCCGGGTTGACGGTGCTCGCCGCTGCTGTCCTTTTCGCCGGGCTGACCATCGCCGTCGGGTGAACCCTTGCCGGTTTCAGAGTCTTCTGCCGATGTACCGTTCTCGGATTCGGCACCCTGCTGCGTTCCCGAGTTGCCACGGACTTTCCCGTCATCTTCGCCTTCGGATCCGTTTCCTGTATTGTTCTGCGGACGCTGCGGAGCCTGATCGCCGTCGGGTTCGCCTTGCGGATTGGAGAGGCCTTCGGCGTCCTGCTTTTGCTCGTTGTCCTCAGGAGCGGTACTGTCACCATCGTTGCCAGGATTTCCAGGAGCGTCAGGATCACTGCCCTTGGGATCGCCGCTCTTTTGCTGGCTACCCTGCTGACTCTCGCTGCTACCGTCGCTATCGGAGTTGGTATCGTTGCCAGACTCAGAGTTACCTTTCTGGTCGGCCTGTTCGCTGCCACCTTGCTGCTCTTGTTGTTGTCTTTGGCGTTCTTCAATTCGTTCCTGAAGTCGCCTCATTCGCTGTGCATCGCTGGCTTTTTCGTCCAACGGTTGTCGGCCACGGCTGTCGCCCTCATCGAGCGAATCCTCTGCCTGACCACCCTGCGCCCCTTGCTCAGCGGGCTGCCGCTGACCCGCGGGCTGTTCGCCACCGTTTTCCTGGTTCGGATCGCCGCCACCGTCATTGCGATCGCCAGACCCGTCCCCCCGCTGGTTGTTTCCGCTTGGCTGATCTCCCTGCGGTTGGTCACCGCCGGCGCCTTGCTCCTGCTCCTGAGCGCCACCTTCATCGTTGCCCTGTTGCCCCGAATCGCCTTGCTGCGGCTGACCCCGATCCTGCTCACCACCGTCTCCCCGCTGATCGCCTCGTTCCTGTTGATCACCTTCACCCTTTTGGTCGCGATCGTCCTGGCCACGCTTCTGCTCGCCCGGATCGGAGTCTTCCCGTTCGCCCTGGTCTTGTGGTTCGCGCTGCTGGCCTTCATCGCCCGGTTGCTGTTGTTCGCGACGCTGTTGTTCGCGCTGTTCTTGTTCGCGCTGTTCCTGTTCGCCTGAATCCTGGCCTTGCTGATCGCCCGGATCTTTCTCCTGCTGACGCTGCGGATCCTCTTCGCGTCGCTCCTGCGGCTCATTCGAATTGCGGTCGCCATCTTTCTGTTGCTGCTTCTGCTGTTTCTGCTCAGGATCATTTTGCTGGTCCTGCGGCCGGTCCTGCTGTTGGTCTTGAGGTTGCACAGGCGGCTGATCCGCTGCGTTGTCTTTGAATTCTGGCGGAGTAATCTTCAGCACGTAGTTTTCACTGCGCGTCTGGTTGGAATTCAACTGGCCACTGGTGGCAACCTTGTTATCGTGAGCGGTCGCAAAGAAAATCAATTCGTCACCGGGCTCAACACGTGGAAATTGCCTTGCAACGTTCAGAGTGAACTTGCCATCGACCCGCTTCATTCCCTGCAGCGGTGTCAACTTCATCGGGCGTTCAAAAATCCGCCGGCCCTTGCGATCGAACTGCAACATGACTTTTGAAATTTCAAAGTCCGTATCACTGGCCTGGACGTGAATGTTCAGATCCCTGTCCAGCGGTAGCTCCATGCTCCGCTCTGCGGGCAACAGAACTTTGATCTCCGGCGCGAGGTCGGGAGTGATTGTGATCGGGTATGTGTTGGGGTTGCGATCCTCGTAGCCTTTGGTGCTGGCGAATTTGAGTCGGTAATGCGTGGCTTTGGGGCCGCTTCTTGCGCTGTATTGCAAATGGAAGCTTCCCTGAGCGGTGGAAAGGTCTTCATCCACATTCATACTGATCGTGCTAACGGTCCGGTAGCCATCGTCGAGACCGTCGCCGGCATGTAGCAACTCGATCGAGGCACGGTCGATGGGAAGGTTGGCCCGGGCTCGCACCGTGACGCGAGTCCCTTCCATCGCGTCGATTTTGCCTTTCTGTTGCGTCGTTGCTTCGAAGCCCGAGTACGCGGGGGGCTCAAGCAACAACTCTTTGACGGTAATCGAAGGACTGGTACGAACCGAGACCTTGTATTCGGGAGTGGTTCCGTCACGAGCGACCACACGGTACATCAACGACTGCTGAAGGCCCGCACCGTCGTGCGACAGTTCGGCCTGGTAACGATCCACCGATCCGCTTTGCAGCACCATTGGAATCGCCTGATCCACGATCTGGCCGTCTTCGGTGGAAAACATCAACTGGACGTCTTCGGGGCGGTGCGAGCCATTGATCGTCGCCGAAACAACGACACGATCGCCAAAGAAAGCTTCGGTATCACCCGGATCGACATCCTCGATTGTAACCACCGACGGTGCCGACAATTTGGCTGCGGGCGCAAGCACTCGCGCGATCGACTGAAAAGGATCCTTGGGCGAAAAAAGTTTGTACGCAACGACCGCCAGCAGGATGGCCGCCAAAATCGAACCGGTGCGAATCAATTCTGAGCGATCGACCATCGTTTCGACAGGCACGGTGGAGATATCTGACGCCGCCTGCCGTCCGACCGCGTCCATCACGGCGGACTTTGTGCCCTGAGGCCTGCGACTGAGAGAAACGTAGTTGAGCAAACTGTTCTTGAACGAAGGCTGATTGTCTTCGATCATCTGCGCCGCGTAGTCGGGGTTGATCTTGCGCAGGTACCGCATCGTCATGTTAACCAACCACGCAACGGAACCTCCAAGAAGCAACAGAAAACAAAGCCACCGTGCCAGCGAACCCAACGGCAAAATCCACGCGTCGATCACCGCGACGGCCAGCAGAAAGATCAGCACAATCGCGGTCAGACTGATCAGGCTCGAAACGGTGTCCACCTGGCGAACCTGCTTGCGGGTCACGTCCAGCTTTTGCGCAACGTAGTCCTCGATCTTGATCGTTCGTTTGGAACTTCGACCCGCCGGTTTTCTGACTTCGGTTGCCATCGCGATCCCTGTTTCGTATCCACTGTGCCCTGTATGGATTATAGACGGCAAAAGCACCCAACAAGTTTGACCAAAGCGCCGATTTTTCCGATTGAACGCCGAATCTGGCGGCAGAAGCCCACGTTTTGCCAATTGTCACCCAAACACCGCCTGCCCTGGCCCGATAACCCGCCCGCCCAATCGCCCCGATGCGTTAGACTCATTGGCGTTTTCCGTTTTCCACCAAGCAGTTTTCGATGTCGATCGAAGTCAATTTTGATGGCCTAATCGGGCCCACCCACAACTACGCCGGGCTGTCATTTGGCAACGTGGCCAGCACCCAACACCGGAATCAGCAGTCCTTTCCCCGGCAAGCTGTTTTGCAGGGCCTAGAAAAGATGAAGACCGTGGCCGCGATGGGCGTAGAGCAATACTTTTTGCCGCCGCCGTGCCGTCCCAACTTCCTGGCCTTGCAACTGCTGGGATTTTCCGGAAGCAACACCGACATGGTCAAAGATTGTTTTGCCCACTCCCCTGCCCTGCTGGCTTCGGTGTACAGCGCCGCAAGCATGTGGACAGCCAACGCCGCCACGGTGACCCCGTCAACCGATTCGGCCGATGGCAAGCTTCATCTCACACCCGCCAATCTTGCCAGGACGTTTCATCGCTCCTTCGACCACCGACACACCGCACAGTCACTGCGAAAGATTTTTGCATCCTCCGATCGCGTCATCGTCCACGACGCTCTCCCGCCAGCGCATGCTCTTTCGGACGAAGGTGCCGCCAACCACACGCGATTGTGCGCCGGCCACTCGGGGCCCGGACTTCACCTGATGGTGTTTGGCTTTGACCCCTTTGACAACTCACTGCCGGTTCCGCAAAAGTTTCCCGCAAGGCAATCGCGTGCCGCCAGCGAAGCCATCATGCGTCGCCACGGCGCGGCGAATTTTCTCATGATCCAGCAAACTCCCATCGCCATCGACGCGGGAGTCTTCCACAACGATGTCATTTCGGTCGGCAACGAAAACGTCCTGCTGTACCACGAAACGGCGTTTATCGATTCGCAGCAGGTCATCGGCCGGATCAACCAGTTCTTTGCGGACCAGAACGAAGCCTGGTTCCCGTTCGAGTTTTCAAGTTCACAACTGCCGATCCGCGATGCGGTGCAAAGCTATTTCTTCAACAGCCAAATCGTGACCCGACCCGGCGGCAAAATGACGCTGGTCTGCCCGATCGAAGTCTCCGAAACGCCCACCGCGAAAGCCTGTGCCGAACGTGTTGTCGCCAGCGATGGTCCGGTCGACGAAGTCCGCTACTTTGACCTGCGGCAGAGCATGAACAATGGCGGTGGTCCGGCCTGTTTGCGATTGCGAGTCGTCGTCGACAAAGAGAACATTTCCCGACTGAACTCCCGATTCAGAATCGACCAGGCGATGGTCGAGCGACTGGGCAACTGGGCCAGCGAACACTATCGCGAGCAACTGAGCGTGGATGACCTTGTCGATGTCGCACTGATCGACCAAGCCCAGCGTGCCGATTTGGAACTGCGGAAAATTATTGAGGCGTAATGCATGATTCTTTCAATTGAATTTGATGGCAAAACGTGGACCGTCGACACCAGCGACGGCACCTCGCTGGCGATCCCGATGGACTTCGAAGGCCCGCAACCGAACCACTTCGGCGCCCCCAAGGCCACCAGGGCTCCGCTGAAACTGGGCGAATTCACGGGCGACACCACCGCTGGCGGAAGCTGCAACGTCGACACGCTTTCACTAACACCGCACTGCAACGGAACACACACCGAGACCGTTGGGCACATCGTCGATGACGATATCTTTGTCGGACACGGCTTGCAAAGCCTGATGACCGCCACGCTGGTCACGGTCAAGCCTGTGGACTCGGCCGGGTCCACCGACTCCTACCGACCGGACCTTGACCCAACCGACATGCTGATCACCAAAAGCGAACTTGAATCGGCGTTGGAAAAACATCGCGGATCAACCCGGGCACTGATCATCCGCACCCACAGCGATGAATCGCAAAGAAACGTGGCGTATAACCAGCAGAATTACCCGGCCTTTTTGTCCATCGAAGCCATGGAGTCGATCGTCGAATCCGGATTCAGCCACCTGCTACTGGACCTTCCTTCGGTGGACCGGATGTACGACGACGGAAAGCTGACCAACCATCACCTGTTCTGGAAAGTCAAAGAGGGCTCTCGCGCGATTGACTCCGAAACAGACCAAAACAAAACCATCACCGAGATGGCGTTCGCTCCTGCTGATCTCACTGACGGTCTGTACCTGTTGAACTTGCAAGTGCCAGCCCTGGGAACCGACGCGGCCCCCTCGAATCCGGTCGTGTTTCCGATGAAGGGATGAATCACGGTACCACCAACACAGTGGCTTTCGCTGTAACGCTGCATCTGATCGATGACGCAAAAGCTACTTCTTTGTCGTCGAAGCGGCCTCGTCACCGCTGCGGAGTTTCACATGGGTCGGAGCGACGAGGCTCATCAAGCCCTGCCCCGGCACCACGCACTTCAGTGCCTTCTTCATCGCAATGAGGGAAGCTTCTTTCTCGCCCGCCATTTCATGGTACAGAGCGACATACAGCAAACCGTGGTAGACCTGCCAGTTGACCGCATTCACATTTTCAACATAGCCAGCGGCGGCGAGTACCGTTTCCGGTGAGCCAGTGCCGGCAAACAGGTCGTACACCGAATGCATCACCGGCCGCGTCTCACCCGGATTGGGAATCAGCTCCTTGCGAGCTTCCTCCAGCGGCTTGAGCCTCGCATTGCTCATCAAGTGCCACACGGAATTTTCGATGTCACTGGTGCCCAGCGTCTGATGCGAATTGAACTGGTCCACCGCCCGCTCGAACTCGTTGTTGTAGTACAGCGCCAGACCACGCTGCCAAAGGTGTGGCTTTTGCGATGGATACCGCTTGAGAACTTCGTCGTAAGCTGCGACCGCTTTGTCCATTTGCCCCACCCCAAACCAGGCTTCGCCAATCGCCATCAGATCGGCCCCGGACACATCGGAATGCTGATGCAACTTTTCGGCCAGGGCTGGCACCTGGTCATCGTTGCCCCGGTGGACGTTCTGCAACAACACCCGCCGCAGTTCGGCGGCACTGCGATTGTCTGCCTTCCCTTTTTGTTTCTTCTGGTCCTGTTTCTCTTTAGCGCTCTGTTTCTCTTTAACGTCCTGCTTTTCTTTCACTTCCTCCTGGTCGGACTGAACCGTCTGCCCGGAAAGCGGAGACGATCCGATCGGATCCTCTTGAGCACAAGCAGCCAGCATGCAAATCGACGCCAGGCAGGCGAAAAAGGTCAGTTTCATGGATTCAATCCGGATAAGGCTGGGCCAACAACGAGTGCAATTCAACGTGGAGTCAAACCGCAATTTATGCAATAGTCGTCACATTAACCGGAATTATTCACGACGACGGGCGTTGAACCACCCCGCGAACGCCAAAGCCAGAATCGTCTCGCGGACTCCTGTTCATTGGTCGAACCAAAAATCACGCCCACGCCTCGTGAATCATCCGGGCTTAATGAATGTCGAAAGGAAGCACTTTCATGTCTCTGAAACTCTCGGACAACGACGCGGCGTTGGGCAAGAACTACGACCGAGCCGCCTGGTTCTACGAAAAAAGCGCCAAGTTTTACTCCACCAACCAAATCCGCGCCAGTAAGCGATTTCAGATGAAATACGTCCAGCCGGGCCAGTCGGTTCTGTATCTGGGCGCCGGCGCGGGTGAAGACGCCATCATGGCCGCTCGCCGGGGTGCCAACGTCACTTGCATCGACATCTCCCCGGGGATGCTCGACCAGGTCCGGAAGAAGCTGGACGAGGACAGTCTTTCGGCAGAGCTAATCTGCGTCAACGCCTACGACCACGATCGCATTGGTCACTACGATGTCGTGTGTGCGAATTACTTTCTGAATGTCTTTCGTCGCGACGACATGGCCAACATGCTCAACCACACGGCAACATTTGTTCGTGACGGCGGCAAGTACCTGATCGCTGACGTCGCACTGCCGCACGGCAACCCCGCCGCCAAAGCTTTCAACTTGGCGTATTTGAAAATGGCGATGGGCACCTTCTGGATGATGGGCCTTGTCCCCTGGCACGAGAACTACGACTACCCCTCCTTTTTTGCAGACGCCGGGCTGACCCACGACCACACCGAACTGTTCCGCTTTGCCAAAAAAGGCCCCGTCCTTTTCCAAAGCATCGCCGCAACAAAGTAGGTCATAGTAGTAGGCACACTCTCTGTGTGCCGGCCGCAAAACAACGACAGTCATGTATCGACTCGTTAAACCCGGATTATAATTGGAGTTGAAAATGTGCCTTTCATTTAGAGCGATCTTGATCACATCGGTTTTTACGTTCACTTCGCAAATCGCTCTGGCCCAAATAGAAACCGATCCAGAGATTGCGGAATTGGTCAGGCAGTCAGTTCAAAATCGTCTGGACAAAGCCAATCGTGAGCTTCGCCGTCAAAGACTTGAAGGCGAACTCCTACTGCTTATTGAGGCAGCGTTTGATGATGGGCAATTGACTGAATCAATTGAATTGCTTGATTATCAGCGGGCAGAACTCAGTCAGTTGCAGGAGAAATTTGACGCACAGAAAAAAGAACTTGAAGGCAAAAACGAATTGTCAGATGCGGCACGAAAAATTGAGTATTGGAAGTTAAAACGAGAGTTGACAGAAAAAGTCGCTGGGCTGCTTGTGGAACATCAGTTGGCTGCTTTGACCGACATGAGCATCAATGCTTCGGGACTTCCAAGGTCGCTTACCGAATCCTTCGCTGGCAAGGCATTTGAGCTGACGGATGCGGAAAAAGAATCCATCCGTAAACGCGCAACCGCTCTATCAAAAGAAGTTGAACAGCAGTTTCAGGAAACTCGAAGAAAAGCTTACGACACGTTGTTCGAAGGAATTTCCTTGGAAAGGCGGGAGAAAATTCGCCGTTTCTATGGCGAACAATTCGACAGATACTTTTCCACGCTTTCTTTGGAGAGACTGGTTTTGGACTTTAACTATGACCACAAACGGCAGCGTTTTCTGCGCGGCGCGGTCAAGAAAACACCCTTGGTCGACATTATCCCGTCGTTGAAACGCTCGAATCCAAAGTAGCAGGCACACTCCGGCGCGTTAATACTCGCCTCGGAGCGGCCGTGATTTTATCCCGGATTATTGTCCGCACTGCCAATACTACCTTTGGCAGTGTCGTCGCGCACAACCGTCCCCGGCGGTGAGCCGCGGGCCCTCCCAAGTGGCCCAAGTGGGGTGATCGAAAAAATCACAACCTCTCCGTGTGCCGGCCGAGCGGAAAAACCTCGTACGAACTTCGACGTCCCAAGGCCGACAAACAACCCTAATCGATCTTCGAAACCGTAATGCAGTCATGCACGCCCGGGATCATCTTCGTATCGCTGACAATCACGATCTCCCGACCGGACTCCAACCCCAAAGCCTCGGCGCCCCACTGGCCGATCAACTTTCGCAGTGTCTCGGGTTCCAGCGCCGGGCTGACCAGGGGAATGATGCCCCACATCAGATTCATCTGCCGCGCCAACACCGGCGAATCAGTAATGCAAACGGTCAACTGATAATCCCGGGCCCCTGATTTCGCAATCGCCGCATTGGGCGAACTACTGGCAATCGCCACCAGACCCGCATTGATGCGGCTGGCAATTTTGGCCGCTGCGACAGTCATCACGTTGGTGACCGCAACCGAAGAGGACTCGGCATCGTCAAGCCATTTGATCTTTCGTTTGCCGACCTGAAACTCGCTTTCGGTGTGCACCATGATGCGATTCATCATCTTTACCGAATCGACCGGGTACTGCCCGACCGCCGTTTCTCCCGAAAGCATACAGGCGTCCGCTCCGTCAAGGATCGCGTTGGCCACGTCGGTGACTTCTGCGCGGGTGGGCTGTTTGTTCTGGTGCATGCTTTCGAGCATCTGTGTCGCCACGATCACAGGCCGGCGGTGCTTGCGGCAAGTCGCAATGATCTGCTTTTGAACCAGCGGCGTGCGAGCGATATCGATCTCCACACCCAAATCGCCTCGGGCCACCATCACGCCGTCGGAGGCTTTTACGATCGCGTCCAGATTATCAAGTGCTTCGGGTTTTTCAATTTTTGCCACCACGTTGGCAGTGCTGTTTTCTTCGGCAAGGATCTTCTTCAATTCCTCGATCTCGCCGGCGTTACGCACGAAGCTCAGGCTGACAAAGTCCGCGCCCATCGACGCTGCCCAACGAGCGTGTTTGATGTCTTTCTCGCCCAAGGCCGGGATGCTCAGATTCGTTCCCGGCAGACTCACGCCCTGACGGGTTCGCACCACACCGCCGTCGTTGACTTCACAGACAAGCCGATCGGTCTGCTTTTCCACGACCAACAATCGGGCCACACCGTCAGCGAGAATAATCAGGTCACCGACGGCCACTTCGTCGATCAAAGGCTGATAAAGGCAAACCAGTTCGTCGGCTTTTTCGGAAACCTCGCCCCGCACGACAGAAACCTGCTGTCCGCCAACCAAAGTGATCGCATCGCCGGGAAGCTGCCCCAAACGAATTTTGGGGCCGGCAAGGTCGACCAGAATCGCCACATTGGTTTTCAACGCCTCGGATGACTCACGGACCATGCGGAAGATGTTTTCTTTTTCTTCGATGGTTCCATGGGCCATATTCAGGCGAAACACATCGACACCCGCGACAATCAGTTCGCTAATTGCCGGTGCGGAATTCGACGCCGGCCCGAGGGTGGCTACAATCTTGGTCCGGGCGATTTCCACGTTGGGACTGACGTTCAAAGCTTGGCCTCTTTTTGAAATAGCCCGCGTGTCGAGCAAATTGATGACGTCATCCAACTTCAATGCAGAGCACTCTGGTGACAAGCCACATTATTGATGCATACAACCTGATCTTCCAGTGTGGGCTGCACCCAAAATCTCTGGGCACCGGCAAAGCGATGCGGCAGGCTCACGACCGCCTGCTGCAGGAATTGGCCCGGCGATTCCACGAAAGCCAGCGAAACGATGTCGTGATTGTGTTTGACGCCAAAAGAAAGCCCAATGAATCCGATCAGGTCCCCGGACGCGGCTTTCGGGTTCGCTTTGCCTGGCAATACGACGACGCCGACACGATGATCATCGATTTGATCCGCAGACACTCCCAGCCCAAGCAGCTTACCGTCGTGTCCAGCGATCACCAGATCCAGACCGCAGCCTCCCGCCGCGGCGCGATTGCGATCGACTCCGACGAGTGGTTCGATTCGATGCCGCAGCACGTAGCGGGCACAGACGAACCGATCGAAAACTCGCAACCTTTGCTTGACAAAGAAGAACAGCAGCAATGGATCGAACAAATGCAGCGGGATCTCGAATCCGAAGCCAACACGAAAAAGAAAACCGCCGACGACGATCAGCCGTCGACCTTCAATCCGTTTCCAGACGGCTACGCGGATGATCTGCTATAGCGAAATGGCTCCGGCTTTGAATTGGTAACCCGACGCGTCAGTGAGGGAACAGAACGGGGCCGGCTATGCTCCTCGCTCACGCATCGGGTTACCACCGAAGCATCGCGACCTCCCTGGTGCAACGTTCAAATCCATTGACGAGCCTTGGGGTAGTCCAACCCGAGGCCTGGCAGCCAGCGGCTCACTGT
Organism: uncultured Pirellulaceae bacterium; assembly: GCA_937928555.1. Lineage (GTDB taxonomy): Bacteria > Planctomycetota > Planctomycetia > Pirellulales > Pirellulaceae > Mariniblastus. Next base: position 24,268 of record CALFWR010000007.1, on the reverse strand, counting down.
CGTGCCTGGCGGCCAGCGGCTCACTCACGATTCACTGCTCTCTGAGGCATTAAAATCGCCTCGAAGAGGTTGTAATTTTATTCGCCGCAATGCCAATGCTCTCCCTTTGGCATGCCAGTCGCACGCGACCCTCCCCGGCGGTGAACCGCCGACCCTCCCAGATGGGCCCAGACGGGAGGGTGATCGAAAAAATCACAGCCTCGCCAAGTCGGACAAATCACGACGGCCACAAATCACGACGGCCATCATCGCTGGAAAATCGGCAGGTAACCGTAGTCCAACTGCAGCATGATCAGATTGATGCTCGACGCGTAGACAGAGCCGTAGGAACTGTCTTCCCAACTGCCGTCGGTGTCCTGATTCTTGAGAATTCGCTTGTACAACTGCTGCTTGAAAGGCTTCCACACCGCAGGCCCCTGGCGGTAGACGACCTGGGAATAGTAAAGATACGTGTAGTACCAAAAACCTTCGCCGGCCTTGGACCGAACGTTGTGCAAATGCTTTTTGCTGTACTCCCACATCGGTGGAATGTACTTGCTCTGGTAGTCGCCAGCGTTGTACAGCGCCGCCAACGCCGCCGCAGTGATCGCGGGACGCGAATCGCCCAGTGAGCCCGAAGAATACGAAATGCCGCCGTCCTTGTTCTGGCACTTGTAGATGTACTTTTTCGCTTTTTCAATCGAAGCCTTGGGAACGACCAGTCCCGCATTGCGACAGCCGCGCAAACCCTGCACCTGCGTGATCGTCGTTGAGCCTTCGTCAAAGTTATCCACGCGGCCGCTGACATAGCCCCAACCGCCAGCAGTAGTCTGGGCGTTGACACTGAAACGAACCGCACGCTGGAGCACGTCGACCAACTCTTCGCGACGGTCAACGTCTTCCTCTTCGCCCAGCACCTGGGAAAGAAACAACATCGCGAAACCGTGCCCGTAGGTGTAACGGTCTTCGCTGGTACTTCCGATCAGCCCATTCTTTCGCGATTTGGCAATCAGAAAATCCACACACAGGCGAATCGGTTTGGACCACGGTCCCTGTGTCGTCGTCGAACCGTTGCAGATGAACGCCATCCCGGCCAGCGATGACAGCGCCGTTGGATGTGCCTCGTCAGACCACCCTCCGGTGCGTCGCTGTTTCGAGGCAAGGAATTTAAGTCCCCGATTGACGGCAGTTTCCTGCCTGGAGAGTTTCTCTTGAGCGGCAGCGGCAGCGGTCAAAGGCAGCCCGAGGGCGCCGCTGAATCCCATCGCGAGAGAGCCGGCAAGAATTTGTCGTCTGGAAAGCGGGTTCAGGTCCATGAACGCATCTTACAAAAATGTCAGCGACACGTCCAAACCCGGATTATTCACAAGGCTTGGGCGTCAGAATCAGTTCCGACCGTGATCCGCGACTCTATAGTGCGATGAAACGATCTAGTGGTCTGTCAGCATTAAAAATTAGGATTGTTCAGATCAGCCGTTTGGGCGTTAGCCCCGGTTTTTCGTTTCGGAACCGTGGTTATCGCCAAAACGGCTAACCCTAAAATCCAATGCTGACACTCCACTAGTGCGATGAAACGATCGCTGTGGTTTTCATCTACCGGATGATTCACATTTCTTGTTGAAATTCACTTTTCCCTTGCTCCTGTTGGCCAGACGTAGAATCAACGCCCGTCGTCGTAAATAATCCGGGCCAAAGATGTTCGCGAGTCGATTCAGACTTGCTCACGAAGCGTAAAAAAGCTCAAAACGGCCGTGATTCCCGAGCAAATGACGAACACAAGGTCGCACAACAACCCCAAATACTTGAACGGAGCAAGCGATTCCTGACCGGAGAAACCCAGGATCAAATCTGCAAGAAACAGAATAAAGATCACCGCAGAGATCGCGAGAGCAATGATGCAAAGACCCTTCTGCACGTGTTTTCCTTCTGGTGTTACCCATTTAATGTATCAACTGGCGGACGCTCGCCATCGGCCAGACGGACCGGCAATAAGCCAAACCATTTGGACGCTTTCGCATTCAGTATAATTCCGATGAATCGGGTGTCACGCGGGCAAAATGCAGATTGTTTCTCCGGCCCGTGCAAGCCGGAGGCATGGATTTGTCGATTGTCAGGGATGATCCGATGATTCGAGGACGAAATTCTATCAGGAGCTGACGTGAAACTGGCCGTATACACCGGGTCATTCGACCCAATCACCCTCGGACATCTCAACGTAATCCAGCGGGCCAGCCGAATTGCCGACCGGCTGATCGTGGGAATTGGAGTCAACATCGAAAAGAAAGGGCTTTTCGAACCCGCAGAAAGAATCTCCCTCGCAAAACAGGTCACGGCCCACATCGAAAACGTCGAAGTCCATTCCTTCGAGGGCCTTGCGGTGGATTTTGTCCAAAGCACCGGAGCCCAAGTGATGGTCCGCGGCATCCGACCTTTGACCGACACCGCTGGCGAATTCACCATGATGATGGCCAACCGCAAGCTCAATCCCGATCTTGAAACTGTCTTTCTGATGGCCGACGGTAAGTTTACTCACGTATCGAGTTCGCTGATCAAGCAACTTACACCGCTGGCATCCGATGCGCAATTGTCCGAGTTCGTTCCAGCCGGTATCATCACGGCACTAAGAGAAAAGTTGGGACATCGAACCACCTGATGCAACCACGCCCTCGTTCTCGCTTCCCATCAACCAACAATCCCTCCACACCAAAAAGAGGTTTCCAATGGGAAAACGTGCGCGTAAAAAACACGTACCATATCAGTCTCTCGAACCACGCAATCTGCTGGCATCGATCTCGGTCAACGGCGGCGAGCTAATCCTTGGCGGCGGCACCGGAAACGATGTCGCATCGGTATCATCCAGTGGCAACGATATCATCGCCATGATTACCGGGGCAACGACTCAGACGTTTGCAGCCTCGGACATCGATGCGATTCGTTTCATTGGCCTGGGTGGCGATGACAGTTTCACCAACGGGACATCGATTCCTTCATTCGCATTCGGTGGCGGTGGCAACGACACGCTCAATGGCGGCTCGGGCATCGACACCCTGGTCGGTGGACCGGGTAATGATGTCCTTCGCGGCAACGACGGCAACGACACCATTCGCGGTGGGGGCGAGGGAGACAACAACATCGAAGGCGGCAACGGTGACGACCGACTCTTTGGTGGCTTGGGCGAAAATGAGATCCGTGGCAACGACGGCAACGACACGATCTTTGGCGGACCTGTCTTTGACCTTGTGCTCGGCGGCGACGGGGACGACCTGCTGTTTCCCGGCTCTGGCGAAAACGAAGTCCGGGCTGGCGACGGGGATGACTTTATCGTCGGTGGCGTCGGTGTGGACATCGTCTTCGGGGACGCCGGGGAGGACCAAATCTTCACGCAATCAGGAGACGACATCATCGATGGTGGTAGCGGCAATGACCGCATCATCTCTGGTGTTGGCAATGACACGATCGTGGGAGGAACCGGGATCGAGTTTATTCGCGGCGGGGCCGGAAATGACATTATCGACAGTGGAAGTGGCGGAAACGGCACCGGTGCGGAACGAAATCGCGTTTTTGGCGAAGCTGGAGACGATGAAATCACTGGCGGTAACAACGGTGACTTTCTTGTTGGCGGCGAGGGAATCGACACCATCAACGGCGGTGGCGGTAACGACCTGATCGTGGGTGCCGCTGGAAACGACATCATCAACGGACAAGCCGGGAACGACACGGTCCTTGGTGGCGATGGCAACGACACCATCGAAGGAGGCGACGGCAACGACAACCTGTTTGGCGACGACGGCAATGACACGCTCCGCGGCAACGCGGGCAACGACACCCTGTTGGGTCTGGTCGGGAATGACACACTCGAGGGCGGCACTGGCGACGATGAACTTCGTGGCTGGACCGGCAGCGACAACCTTGATGGCGGCGCGGGCAACGACCGGGCAATCTTTCGACGCAATCAGAGCGTGTACACGATCATCAGCGGCAACCTGAGAGTCTCAGGGGACGGTGCCAACGATCCCCTAGCCGGAGTAGAGCGCGTGTTCTACGCCGATGGCAGCGAAGCGGTCATTCTCGAAACGATCACCGTGCAGCCGATCATTGCCTCAAACAATAACGGCACCAACCAGGCCGAGTACTTCGGCACCAACTCGCAACAAGCCGCCATCGAAAGCAATATCAACGCCATTTACTACAACGCGCGAATCAACGTTCGCTGGCTGGCACCCATCTTTTGGAACAACACCTTTGCCAATGTGGGCAACGGCGGGACCCGCCCCGCAAACGACGCTATTGAAATTCTTGATCAGGCAGAAGACGCCAATCTGATTGACCGCGACTCACTGACCATCAACATGTTCTTTGTCGAAGTCGTTCCCGGCAGCCCCAACCAAAGCGAAACGACCACCAACGGCCTGGCTTTTGACGGTGCCAATGGTGTCTTTTTCCAGGTCGGTGACGAATTGCCCAATAGCGAAATTGGCCAGGAAACCGTCGCTCGCGTCGCGGCCCACGAGATCGCTCACAACCTGGGACTGGATCACGTCTCGGATCCGACGAACCTGCTGAGCTTTCCCACCATTACGGGCGACAACCTGACAACACCGCAGTCAGCAACTTTGATCCGCAGCGAATTTTCACGCTGACCCTGCGGCTGCAACCGCATCGATTAACGCCTGGACCAAGCCTTCCAAACCCGCTTGCCCCGCCGTGGCTGCGATGTCAAATCCAGCCGCCCGGGCTGCGGCGCTGGTTTGCGGACTGATCGAAACGGCTTTGAGTTTGCCGGCGCGCACCTGATCGCCGAACAAATGCATCGCGCTGCGAGCAATCGCAGAACTGGTCAGGGTGATCCAGTGGACTTGTCCGTTTTCAACCAGTTGGACAACTTCTGGCTTGGGCGAGGCAACATCGATGCTCCTGTAGACCGCAAACTGCTGGAAAGGAATTTCGGCACGATTCAGGATGCCAGCCAGCTCATCAGAGCCACGATCGGCTCGCAGAATCAGAACCGGCCTAGAGTCTTGCTGCTGGCGAAACGCCTGAACCAGCTTTTTGCCGAGCGACTCGCTATTGGCTGCCGGGGGACAAAAAGCGACCTTCAACCCACCGGCTTCCAGTTCCGCACTCGTCCCGGCTCCGATCGCCGCAATCCTAGTATCTGGCGGGATCGGGACTTTTTGCCCTGTCAAAAATCGGGCTGCGTTGCGACTGAGGACGGTAATGATTGAGTAATCTGCCAGCGAGGCCATCGCGGAGGCGACTTGCGGGCTGTCGATCGGCTCGATCCGGATCACCGGGTGCGAAACCGTCCTGGCACCCAGCTTTTGCAGCATCGCGGCCAGTTCCGGGTTCTGGCGTTGAGCGCGGGTAAGCAGAACCGTTTGGCCCTGTAGGGGGGCAGTGGGATCAGGTATTTCGGGAGGAACTGCCATCAAAGTCCAGCAGAAGCAGGCAAAAGCGAACGGAGCGTAAATTTTAGCTGTGGACAAATAGAGGGAATGTCGACATATTTGTGAGCCGAATTTCCCTAAAAAGAAGAACAAAATTTCGGGACCTGTTTCAGTCCAACTTTAGTCAACCTCGAATTCAAGCGCAATGCCAAATTCAGCCAGTGCCGCCAAGCGGCTTCGTCAAAACAAAGTCCGCCAGGCCGCCAACAAGGCAATCAAGAGTGCGATGCGTACTCAGGTCAAAAAGGTCGTCACTGCGGCCACCGCCGGTGACATCGAAGCGGCTGAGAAGGAATTCCGCGTCGCGGCAAAGAGCCTTGATCGCGCGGGTGCGAAAAAGATCATCCATCCCAACACCGCCGGCCGCACCAAATCGCGACTGTCGCACATGATCAAAAAGGCCAAAGCCAAATAGCCCCATTCAAATAGCCCCATTCAAAAAGCCGCAGTGCATGCGGTAGCTTGAATCTTCAAAAGGCACACCAGCGAGTGTGCCTCTATTTTTTTCGGCTCTATTTTTTTCGGTACAGGCAATCCAGCCCAACGCCCTCGCGAAGCATGGGCATAATCGTTGCCAGCCGTCTGGCTTTGGTTGCTTCCCGCTTGGCTCCCGAGATGTACTGAGCGTAGTCTCTCTGCCGGGCGGGCGTCAGACTGCCGAAGCCTTTCTTTGCTCTGGCGTCGGCCTTGAGCGCGGCGGCCAACTCCGGCGGGACCGTCACGGACTTCGCGTGAGCCGTTTTTCGTGGTTTTGTCTTTTTCGTTTTTTTGGCTTTGGCGATCTGTTCTGAAACGGCCATGGCTTCGATGAGGTAGCGTTTGATTTTTCGGACTTTGATGTCCTTCGCCGACGTCATCCGCCACTGCCGCATCGATTTGGTTTTGCCCTCTTGGGCGTTGACCAGGACACCATCGGGATCCGCAAGAAGGTTGCCGTCGTAGAACCAGATTCCGAAATAGCTTTTGAAACCACCCAGCCCCGCGACGTTGCGGCCGTTATGCACGTAGCAGGGAAACGACCACTTGATGGCTTCTTCCATACCAGTTGAAAGCAGGATCCCGCGCACCTTTTTGATTTCCGGCTGCCAAACTTCGCGGGAGGCGACGAACTGGTCGACCGTTGCGTAACGTTTCATTTTTGCCATAAGTCGGCCTTCCTGTTTCAACCCGGATTGTTCACGAGGCGTGGGCGTCAGGTCTCAGAAAACACAGACGTCTACGGAAACCTGGCGACGTTTTCGCCGCAAAAGTGAGCCGTTGGCCGTGAGGCCTCGAAATACTTTGACCCTGGTTCAGCTTTCGATGCCATTGCCGCGGCTGATACTCCGAGCCCGACCCACCGGTCCGGCGAGATTCACAACGTCGTCGTTACGCCAAAGTCCCACTCGATTATTTCTCCTCAACTGTTTTCACGTATTTTGCGCATTTCGCGGTCAACAAAAACACCCTGCACTCGCAATGGGAATCTGTTTCGACGTTTTTTTAGCCACCGCAAAATCTGCTGATTCTTCCGGCCCGAAGCCTCACCGCCAACGGCTCACTTAGCTGCGACCAAGCTATCGCTTGCGCTTGCGTGCGACTGACTTTTTCCGTGCCGCTCCCTTGGCGGGCCTGGCGGGACGACCGCCGCGGGCCGGTGCCGACTTTTTGCGGGCCGGGCCCTTTCTCGCGGGCTTTTTCTTGCTCTGACGGCTCTCGCGTTCCGATTGGTATTCGTCAAAGCCCTTGGCCGACGATGACTTCTTGGGGCTTCGCTTGCGGGGAGACGCCTTGCGAGATGCCTTTTTGAGTTTCTCGACTTCGGTGGCGGTCAGGCGGCGGTGGGCACCTGTTGGCAAGTCTGCCAACTTTAGCGGCCCGATCGCGACACGCTTGAGTGTGCGGACCTTGTGCCCAATCCGGGCAAGCAACCGGCGGATCTCGCGGTTGCGGCCTTCGGTCAGGACAATCTCGATCCAACACGATTGCTTGGATCGCTTGATGAACTTCGCGGACTGTGCCTTGGCTTTGCCTTCGGCCAGATAGACGCCCTGCTCAAGGGTCTTCAGATCGCTACCGTCGGGGCGGCCGTCGACCTGCACGTGGTATTTCTTCTCCACGCCGTAGCGGGGATGGGTCAGGCGATGAGCCAACTGGCCGTCATTGGTGACAAGGATCAGGCCTTCGCTGGATTGGTCCAAGCGACCGACGTTGTAGACCCGTTGCGTGGTCTGGATCAAGTCGATCACTCGCGTGCGGCCTGACGGATCGTTGCTGGTCGAAAGCACCCCCGCTGGCTTGTTGAGCATGAAGTACTGCAGTCGCTCGGTTTTGATCAAGTCACCATCGACGCGGATTTTCTGCTTTTCCGGGTTCACGCGGGTTCCCAGCTTTGTGACGACATCGCCATCGACCTCGACGCGGCCTTCTTCGATGATGGTCTCACAGTCACGGCGGCTACCGATGCCGGCTTCGGCCATCACCAGCTGAAGTCGCTTTTCGCCGGCTGTGGGTCGGCGACGTGGCGCCTTTCGCGGCTTCTTGGGTGCGGCGCCTTTGGCTGCGGCCTTCTTTCGGCTTTTCTTCTTCGAGGATCGGGAATCCCAAGGGCTGCTGCCGCGTCCGCCGCTGCGACCCTTGCTCTTTTTGGCGGGCTTGCCACGAGCCGCTTTGCCGCGAGCCGGTTTCTTCGTTGTTCGATTTGATTTCTTGTTGGCCATGTTGGACGTTTTCACTTGCTGGCCACTGAGCCACTTTGACGCGATTAAAAAGGATTGAACGGGTGATGTTTTAGCCGAGTATAGACCAGAGAGAAACTTTGTGAAATTTTTCCCGAAGTCCAGGACGGTAGGTTGTTGACCCGTCTTGCTGGCGATAACCTTTCAGCTGAACGGGTACGAAAAGAGGCAGAATTGTCAGACAATCGCGACGTTGACGTGGCCGAAGCGAGTGACCTGCGGTCGTCTCAAGCCAAAGCCATGGATTTGGCTTCTCAAATCGTCTCGATCTGCTTGATGCCTTTGCTTCCCGGACTTGGCGGTTACTTCCTGGATCAGCAGTTTGACACAATGCCGGTCTGGACAGTTGTCGGACTTTGTCTGGGACTCGCCGCTGCGGCGTTACAGTTCGTAAAGCTTGTTGGCAAACTCAATCGCAAAAGCGACTCAATAGAACACACATAACACATTCGATGTCGAACCAAGTTTCACTTTCTCAAACATCGCCTTCCGATCCGGAACTTGGGTCGGATTGTGACGCTGGCTTTCGGCCTGCGTTGCTGCGGAGTTCGTGGATTTCGGTCACCGTCATCGCCACACTGTCGCTGCTGATAGTTGTTCAAGCAGCGGGGCTGTACTTCACAGACGTTTCACTGGGTTTTCTTGTCGGCGTCGCGGCGGTGGTTTGGCTGGGGATGGTAGCGGCCACCGTTGTGGGCGAATTCCCTAAGGGCGATGAGTTTTTGATGGCCAGGCTAGGGCTGGCGACATTCTGTCGCACTGCACCGGCAATGGTCGTCGTTTTGTTCGCGCTGACTTATCCTACGAGGCTTGTTTCGGCCGCCGTGGCAATCGGCGTTCTCTATCTGGTTGGCTTGTTCGTCAGCGTCCTGTTGGATGTGCGACGTTTCAGGCTTGTCGAAAAGCAGTAGGACGAAAGGTAATCTCTGTGCTACTGACAGAAGAAGAAAAGAAAAAAGATCACGACCACGAGCACAAAGACGGTGCCGATCATGATGATGCGCACGCGGTCAAAAGTGACTCTCAGCATGACGACCACGATGGCCATGAGGCTCACGCTGTAGAGGCCCCAAAGGATCCGTCGGAATACGATTTGGCCGATGGTAAAGAGGCCTTTCTGAATCAAACGCATCTGTTCCACCACGTTCAGGACAGCTACGCCTTCGAAGTCCCCAAGTTTCTTTGCAAAAAGAACGAGGACGAAATCGTGGAAAATGCGACCGTTGGCGTTCCCAACTTGTCCCTGTTCCTTCCCAAGGGCTACGGGAAGACTTCGAAGTTCATGTTTCTGGAAGTCATCGCGGCGTTGATCCTCTGCGGCCTGTTCATTTGGCTTGCCGGCAAAATGAACAAGGGCGACAAGCCCAAGGGCAAGTTCTGGAATCTGCTTGAGGCATTTGTGGTTTTTGTGCGAGACGAAATCGCCAAACCCAACATCGGCCATGACTACAAACGCTTCCTGCCGTTTTTGCTGACACTCTTTTTCTTCATTCTTGCACTGAACCTGCTGGGCATGGTTCCATTTTTGGGCAGTGCGACAGGAGCCTTGCCTGTGACCGCTGCGTTGGCGCTTTGCGTGTTCGCTGTGGTTGCCGGTTCGGGTATTCAGAAGATGGGCTTTGCTGGTTTCCTCAAAGCACAGGTTCCTCACATGGACCTGCCGTTTAACCTCGACAAAGTCATGATCCCATTGATGTTCGCGATCGAGATCTTTGGGTTCCTTGTTAAACATGCGGTTCTTGCGATTCGCCTGTTCGCGAACATGCTCGCCGGGCACCTAGTTCTCGCCATTTTCGTCGGATTCATTGGTGTGGTTTCGGTTTCGACTTCGTTGTCGCTGGTCGTGACTCCTGCTTCGGTTCTGGCGTCGATTGCTTTCAGCCTGCTGGAGCTGTTTGTGGCCTTCCTGCAAGCCTATGTATTTACGTTTTTGGCGTCGCTGTTTATCGGTTCGGCCCAACACGCTCACTAACTCATTCGGTCGTTGTTCGGCCAACCATTCAACATCAAACTCACAGTTATCCTGACGGAGAAAACTCAAATGACAATCGGTGGTATCGCTGCAATTGGTATTGGCCTTAGCGTTCTTGGCGCTGGCTTGGGCATCGGAAAAATTGGTGCTTCGGCCTGTGAAAGTATCGCTCGCCAGCCAGAGGTTGCCGGTAACGTTCAGACAGCCATGATTATCGCGGCTGCTCTGATCGAAGGTGCGACGTTCTTTGCGATCATTATGTGTCTGTTCGTCTAGAGCACCGCGTCGGTACTTTTCCATTCGCGTCCGCGAATCGGATCGAACTTTGACTGGAGCAAACAATGCTTGCCAATCTTTATTTCAATATCCCCGTTCTGCTCTTGGCAGAGTCGGGACACGGTGAAAAGCCCAACCCTCTGGCTTTTCCGGTTGATTTGGGGATTTGGACGCTGATCATCTTCCTTGGTGTTTTGGCGATCCTTACCAAGTTCGCCTGGAAGCCCATCATGGAAGCGCTGGACGCTCGCGAGCGTTCGATCAGTGATGACATCGATGCGGCAGCCAAAGCCAAAGAAGAGGCCGAAACCAACGCAAGGCAGTACGAAGAAAAGCTGGCCAACGCCAACGACGAAGCAGCAGCCGTGATGGCTGAAGCCCGTCAGGATGCTGCGGCTGCCAAAGAGCGTATCCTTGCCGAAGCCAACGAAGAAGCCGTTCGCACTCGCGATCGAGCGATGGCCGACATCGAAGCCGCCAAAAATGCTGCGGTTCAGCAGTTGGCAGAATCAAGTGCCAACTCGGCAGTTGAACTCGCTGGCAGCATCGTTGGACGCTCGTTGGAAAAAGCGGATCACTCGAAACTGATCGAGGAATCACTCAAACGTTTTGGCTCCTGAGACCGGTAGGGCAACAGAAGTTCAATGGAAGATCAATCAAAACATCAAACCGTCTTCGACACCGACAAACAGCAGTTGGGCGATGTCTACGCAAAAGCCTTTTTGGGTTTCGCGAAGTCGTCCGGCAAGCTCGATGAGATGGTCGAGGAACTGGGTCAGGTCGCCGATGTCTTTGGTGAGCTTCCAAAATTCCGTGCTGCCATGGAATCGCCCCGCATCGATGCCGCTGACAAAACGGCGATGCTGGACAAGGCTTTCTCTGGCAAGTGCAGCAAGGATTGCCTGAACTTTCTCAAGCTTGTCGTTCAGCGGGGTCGCTTCGATTGTCTCGATGCGATCCTCGGTTCGACGATCAAAGCCCACGATGAGATGGCCGGCCGCGTCCGCGCCACACTCACCACCGCGGGCCCCATCGATGACAGCGTTCGCGACAACGTTGCCAAAAAGCTCTCGGGCATTCTTGGCAAAGAAGTCAACCTGAGCTGTGACGTGGATCCGGACATCATCGGAGGGATGGTGGTGCGGGTCGGAGACACCGTCTACGACGGCAGTGTCGTCAATCAACTCAAGCAGGTTCGCAAGCGAGCCGTGCAAAGTGCCGTCGATGCTTTCCGCGAAAAGCTCGACAAATTTGTGACAACCTGATTTGAATCTGCCTGCTTTCAGGCCCCAAACACGACAGGAATACGATGAAAATTAGTGCTGATGAAATCGCATCGGTGATCCAGAAGGAAATCGCCAACTTCGAAAGCGATATCGATGTACGTGAAGTCGGTACCGTCCTTGAGGTGGGTGATGGTATCGCCCGTGTTCACGGACTCACCAACGTCGCGGCCGGTGAAATGGTCGAGTTCCCCGGTGGCATCATTGGTCTTGCTTTCAACCTGGAAGAAAACTCCGTCGGTATCATCATTCTTGGTGACTACCTCAAGATCAACGAAGGCGATCAGGTCAAAGCCCTGAACACGCTACTTTCAGTTCCCGTCGGCGACGCGATCGTGGGTCGTGTCCTCGACCCGCTGGGCAATCCACTTGACGGCAAAGGTCCGGTTAGCAGCACCGAAACTCGCCCCGTTGAAATCATCGCCGCCGGCGTGGCCGAGCGGAAGCCGGTTTCCGAGCCCATGCAGACGGGCCTCAAAGCCGTCGATGCGATGACACCTGTGGGCCGTGGTCAACGCGAGTTGATCATCGGTGACCGAAAAACGGGAAAGACCGCCGTTGGTATCGATGCGATCATCAACCAAAAAGGCTCCGGCGTTAAGTGTTTCTACATTGCCGTTGGCCAGAAGGACTCTTCTGTTGCCGGCGTGATCAAGGAACTCGAAGAGCGCGGCGCGATGGACTACACAACGGTCATCGTGTCCGGTGCCAGCGCCCCTGCCCCGCTGCAGTACATCGGCCCCTATGCGGGAACCGCGATGGCCGAGCACTTCATGTACAACGGTCAGCACTGCCTGATCGTTTACGATGACCTTTCCAAACAGGCGGTCGCCTATCGCGAGTTGTCCCTGCTGATGCGTCGTCCTCCGGGCCGTGAAGCTTATCCCGGTGACGTTTTCTACTGCCACTCACGTTTGCTTGAGCGATCGGTAAAGCTCAACGATGACCTTGGTGGCGGATCGATCACGTCGTTCCCGATCATCGAAACGCAGGAAGGCGAAGTTTCGGCTTACATTCCGACCAACGTCATTTCGATCACCGACGGGCAGATTTATCTTCAGCCCGACCTGTTCTTCTCGGGCGTTCGTCCGGCGATGAATGCCGGTATTTCGGTATCTCGCGTGGGTGGTGCGGCTCAGGTGAAAGCGATGAAGAACGTCGCCGGCGGCCTTCGTCTTGACCTCGCGTCTTTCCGCGAACTGGAAGCTTTCGCCCAGTTGGGTACGGACCTTGACCCGGCCACACAGTCCAAGCTTGATCGCGGCTACCGCATGGTAGAGCTTCTCAAGCAACCTCAGTACAAGCCGCTCAATGTGGTTGACCAGATCATGGTCATCTTTGCCGGCACCAAGGGCTACCTTGACGAAGTTCCCGTCAAGGACGTTCAGCGGTGGGAGTCCGAGTTCCTTGAGTTCATCCAGACCAAAAAGAAAGACGTCTGGAACGCACTGGACGAGAACAAAGACAAAGGTGCGACCATGAAAAAGAGCGACGACGAAACAACCAAAAGCGTCATCGCCGCGATTGAAGAGTTCAACAAATCCTTCAAGGCAAGTTAACCCACGTTGGCCAGGCGTCGCTGCCCGGCCTGCAAGATCGTGGTGACGACTTCCAGCAGTCACGTCACCACAAAGCAGACGGCTGGAAGCCGTCGCCACGAATTAGTTCCCTTTCCGAATTCCGACTTTCGAATTTGAATCATGGCCAACGCCAGAGCACTCGACAAACGACGCAAGTCCATCCGCAACATCAAAAAGATTACGCGGACGATGGAGTTGATTGCCACTGCGCGTTTCAAGAAAGCCATGGACCGGGCGACCGCTGCGACCGATTACACCAATCGTATTTCAGGCGTCGTCTCGGACCTCGCTCGAGCCGGACTGGAGGTCACTCACCCGTTGCTGGAAGCTCCGGAGAAAAGTGAAAACGCCAAACTGCTGGTGCTGACAGGAAACCGCGGCCTTTGCGGTGGCTACAACAGCAACGCGATTCGCCTGGGCGTGAAAACCCGCGACGAGCTTATTGCCGCAGTTCCCAACGTGACACTCGAAGTCAGCGGCAAGCGTGGCATCTCCGGTTTTGATTTTCGCGAAATCGAAGTGGATGAACAATTCTTGCAATTCGACGACCAGCCGAAGTTCACCGAAGTCGAAGTGATTGCCAATCGCTACCTTCAGCTTTACATCGAAGGCAAACTGGATCGTCTTGATGTGACGTACACCAAATTCCACTCGGTCGCACGCCAGGAAATTGTCAACGAAACATTGCTGCCGCTGGGCAAACTCGAAGGCGCCGACACACCGGTCGATCCGGACGCCGCTGCGGGCAGGGAAAAACTTTACGAGTTCGTGCCTTCGGCCGAAAGCATCCTCGAAGAAGTCGTCCCGGCCAGTTTCCGAATCAAGCTTTTCAAGTGTTTCCTTGATGCTGCTGTTAGCGAGCAGGTCGCTCGAATGATCGCCATGAAGAGCGCCACCGAAGCCGCCAACGACATGATCAAAGACCTCTCGAGAACCTACAACCGTGCTCGTCAGTCGCAGATTACCGGCGAGATCATGGAAGTCATCGGCGGCGTGGAGGCCCTAGAAGGCTAGTCCAATCGTGGTTGACGGCTTCCGGCCGTCGCAATTGACCAGAGACGGCACAAGCCGTCACCACAAACCAAATCACAACATCAACCAACTGAAAAATCCCATGGCAAACATCGGAAAAATCACACAGGTCATCGGCTCCACATTCGATGCAGAGTTCAGCGATTCGACGCTGCCTCCGATTTACAACGCGGTTACCGCTCAAATCGATGCCGGTGGAAACCAGCGAACTTTGCACGGAGAAATCTCCAAGCACCTTGGCGGCGGACGCGTTCGCTGCGTTGCCCTGGGTTCAACCGAAGGCCTTCGTCGCGGTGCCGACTGCGTTGACACAGGTGCTCCTGTTTCAGTTCCCGTCGGAGACAAAACACTTGGCCGCGTATTCAACATGCTCGGCGAGACGATCGACAAAGGCGAAGAACTCAAAGGCGTCGAAAAGCGCTCGATTCACCGCCAGGCTCCAGCGGTATCGGAACTTTCGACCAACACCGAACTGTTCGAGACCGGCATCAAGGTTGTCGATCTGCTGACTCCGTTCGTTCGTGGTGGTAAAGCCGGACTGTTCGGTGGTGCGGGACTGGGCAAGACCGTTATTCTGACCGAGCTGATCGCACGTATTGCTTCCCAGCACGGTGGTTATTCGGTATTCGCCGGCGTGGGTGAAAGAACACGCGAAGGAACCGACCTGTGGTTGGAGATGCAGGAAACGCAAATCGGTGACACCGGCCGCAGCGTGATCGAGCAGACCGCGATGGTCTTTGGCCAGATGAACGAGCCACCCGGAGCCCGTCTTCGTGTTGCTCTTTCGGCCCTCACGATGGCCGAGCACTTTCGCGATTCAACCGGTGCCGACACGCTGCTGTTTGTGGACAACATTTTCCGCTTTTCCCAAGCGGGATCAGAGGTATCGGCCCTGCTGGGTCGGATGCCTTCGGCGGTAGGCTATCAGCCGACTTTGGCGACCGAGATGGGTGCCCTTCAGGAGCGGATTGCTTCGACCAACAAAGGTGCGATCACTTCGGTTCAGGCCGTTTACGTTCCTGCCGATGACCCGACCGACCCGGCTCCTGCGACGGCCTTTGGTCAGCTCGACGCCTTCCTTTATCTTGCCCGTTCAATTTCCGAAAAAGGTATTTACCCTGCGGTAGACCCACTGTCATCGTCGTCGCGTATTCTTGACCCGGCCTACGTCGGCGAGCATCACTACTCGGTTGCCCGTAAAGTTCAAACAACGCTTCAGCGTTACCGTGAGCTTCAGGACATTATCGCGATTCTGGGTGTCGACGAGCTGAGCGAAGAAGACAAGACGGTTGTTCACCGTGCTCGTCGTATCGAGCGATTCCTGTCTCAACCGTTCTTCGTGGCCGAGGTCTTCACTGGCAAGAAAGGTGAATTCACTCCTTTGGCGGACACCATTCGCAGCTTTGAAGAGTTGTGCGACGGCAAGTGGGATCACCTTCCGGAGGACGCATTCATGTACGTCGGTGCGATTGAGCAGGCCGAAGAGCAAGCCAAAGCCATGGCGGCCAAAGCGTAGGAAAGTAAACGTAGGCAAGTAAACGTAGGGCCGGTTCCCACCGGCCGTCCTGCGGTCATCGGTCCAAAACAGTAACATCCCGGTAGAAAGTTCCCATCGCCCAACATTCCGCATGAACTTGCGGAAATTCCAAAGTCAAAACGGCCGGTGGGAACCGGCCCTACGAAAATGAAAATCGTCATCGTAACTCCCGAAACCACCACCCTTGATCAGGAAGCGGACTTTGTTGTGCTTCCGCTGTTCGACGGTGAAGCCGGCTTTTCTCCGGGACACGCTCCGATGATCGGGCGGCTTGGGCCCGGCGAGATTCGAGTCAAAAGCAGCGGATCGCAACAGAGCTTCTACGTTGACGGCGGCAATGTTCAGATCGAAGGCGACGTGATTTCCGTCCTGACCGGATCCAGCACTCCTGCTGGCGAGATCGATTTGGCCGCTGCCAAAGAAGCACTCTCGGCTGCCGAATCCATGGAAGCCGGCACCACGATTCTTGCCGACTCGAAACGCAAAGCCATCTCTCAGGCTCGGGCCAAAATCCGCGTTGCCGAAAAAGCCAAATAACGAGCCGTGAGCATTGCGATCACGCTCACGTTACCACGGCGCTCACGTTACCACGGCGATCACGTTAACACGGCGATCACGTTAACACGGCCTTTGTGATCACCCTCCCTTCGGGAGGGTCGACGTCTCAGCGTCGGGGAGGGCCGTGAAGCCCCTCCTTGAAGCAAGTCTTTAATTTCCGTTTTGAAGGATTCGCTGCCCTGTCATGCGTTGCTGAAAGTTGGCTCAACTGGAAACCCATCCCGGATCATCATTCTTGTCACAATGCCAACACAACCCTCCCGGGCGGTGAACCGCCGACCCTCCCGAAGGGCCCGAAGGGTGGGTGATCGAAATCCTCAAGGCCTCAACGAGAGGGCGATCGAACTCGGAGGGTGATCTTGTGCACCATCCTACCTGTCCTGGCTCGTCACGTGGCATGACTGCCACCATTGGTCGACTTCCTGCAACACCAAATCGATCGTCTGTTCCTGAATCGAGTGGGGCGGATTCCAGGGCATCCACCGGTAGCCTTCGTGCTCCGTTGGCAAGATTTCGATGTCTTCGATCAGTTCAGCAAGGAACACGATCAGCGTCTTTCGCTTCTGGTTGCCGCGACGGGTCGTGAAAATGTAGCGGGATTTAAACTTGAATCCCTCTTCGATGCGTAAATGATCGGAGCGGATTCCGGTTTCTTCTTCCAGTTCCCGCAAAGCGCATTGCAGATTGGTTTCGCCATCGTCAACATGGCCCTTGGGGAGATCCCAGCGATGCGGATGTTGCATCAACAGGAATTCCTTTTGCGGGCCGGTGCGATAGATCAGGAATCCGCAAGATTTAACTTTTTCCATGTCGACTAATCCTTGGTGACCTTTCTCCTATGAAAATTTATACACGCACAGGCGACGAGGGGGAAACCGGGCTATGCGGAGGTTCCCGGGTTTCCAAAAGTCACGACGTGGTTCACACGTGCGGTGACATCGACGAGACCAACAGTCAACTCGGCTGCGCGATCAGTTTTTCCAGTGACAGCGAGTCGCTCGCAGAAGTTCGCCAGTGGTTAGTCGAAATTCAAAGCGACCTGTTCGACCTGGGAAGCCACGTCGCGGCCAGCAACAGCCGCAAAGACGATGAAGTGTCCATTCCGATCACATCGCAGCACATCGAGACTCTCGAGAGTCGGATTGACCGCTGCCAAGAGCAACTTGAGCCGCTGAAGCACTTCATTTTGCCCGGGGGAAGCCAGTTTGCCAGCCAGCTGCACCTTGCGCGAACGGTCTGCCGTCGGGCCGAACGTTCTATCGTGAGTCTGGTCGAAAACAACCCACAAGCCGATCTTTCCCCGGACCTCGTCTACCTCAATCGACTCAGCGATCTGTTGTTCGTACTGGCTCGATTGGCCAACCAGATCCAGGGCCATGCGGAGCCCCGCTGGCTGGGTAAATCATGAACAAGTCGACTTTCCAAAGCGAAATTACCAACACAGGCGAGCCAAAGTGCGGCAAACGGAGCCAAAGATCGCCTAATGGCAACCCGCCACGTTTAATCCCGGATTATTCACAACGACGGGCGTTGATTCTACGTCTGGCCAACGGGAGCCAACGGGAGCAAAGGAAAAGCTGAATTTCAACAAGAAATGTAAATCGTCTGGTAAATGAAAACCATAGCGATCGTTTCATCGCTTCAGAGTCGCGGATCACTGTCGCAACTGATTCTGACGCCCACGCCTCGTGAATAATCTAGTGGTTTGTCACAACTAGAAATGAGGATTCACCGTGTGAGCCCGTTTGGCGATAGCCACGGTTATTGCCTGTTAAACCGTGGCTATCGCCAATACGGCTAATCCTAAAATTAAGCTGTGACAGACCACTGGGTTAACGACAGATTACCGAGGACTTGTCGCCCCTTAGCCTGCCCTTAGCCTGTCTAGGGCGATCTGCTGGCGACCGGCATACGGTTCGCCGCTGCCAACAGGTTGCTGTTTTTTTGACATCCAAAGAGCCCCAATGGCCAACCAGGTGATGAGACGTTTCAGGTTTCCCGCTACAATGGAATCAGCCGATGGATTTATTCAAATTCTCATCGGTTGCGCTGTTTGCTACGAGCGCTAAAGTATCCAACGGTTGAAAGGTACCTATGAAGAAAGTAGAAGCCATTATTCGGCATTTTAAGCTCGATGAGATCAAGAATGCTCTCAGCGAGACAGGTGTCGAAGGCATGACCATTACGGAAGTCAAAGGATATGGCCGCCAGAAAGGTCACACTGAGATGTATCGTGGCAACGAGTACGCGATCGATTTTGTCCCCAAAGTCAAAGTCGAAGTCGTCGTGCCCGAAGCTTCCCTGAAAGGGGTCGTCGATACCATCATGTCCAAAGCTCAGACCGGACAGATGGGAGACGGAAAGATTTTTGTTTCTGACCTCGCGGAAGTCATCCGGATTCGAACCGGAGAAACCGGAGAAGACGCGGTCTAGTTTTGCAAGTCGCAAAACGTTTTGACGTTTTGTTTGCTGCAGAGACAGACCTTGCCAAAGTTGAATCGGGTTTGACCACACCCCGTTTCACTTTTGCACAGGCCGTGCCCTACCAACCACCATTGACCTTTTTTGATTTAACCCCAGATTATTCACGAGGCGTGGGCGTCAGAATCAGTTGAGACAGTGATCGGTTACTCTGATGCGATGAAACGATCGCTGTGGTTTTCATCTACCGGATGATTCGCAATTCTCGATAAAATTCAGCTTTTCCCTTGCTCCCGTTGGCCAGTCGTAGAATCAACGCCCGTCGTCGTGAATAATCCGGATTAACTTGCCCGCCCGCGACCGACACCTTGTCCGCTATTGAATCCTTGTTCGTCCTTTTCCTCCCTGAAGCGACTCAGCCTTGGCCAGCTTGTCACCGAAAACTGAAGGCTTCCGGGACAGCGTCCAACAGGCTCGCAAAAAGTGGACTCATGGACGCGAAGTCATTCGCGGGCAACATGACCACGGTGCCACTGGCGTTTTGGTCACCACCGCACTGACCGATTTACTCGACGAAGTCCTCGGCGATCTTTACGATTCCATTTTGCGGGACATCGGCGGCGACATCGAAGGCAAAGTCGCCACGGTGTTGCTTGGCGGATGCGCACGCCGCGACATCGCCCCGTTCTCCGACGTCGACCTAATGGTTCTTTACCAGGGTTCGCTGACCGAAGACATTCGCGAATTCTCCAGGCGGATCTCCCAGGACGTGACCGATTCAGGTTTGCCATTGGGGTACAGTCTTCGCACACCCCGCGACGCCTGCACAATGGCCTTGAATGATGCGGTCATTTTCTCCTCCATGACCGAAGCCCGGTTTCTTGGCGGATGTCGGGGCCTGTTTGAGAACTTTGTCAGCCGCTTCCGCAGACTGACCAACCGGAACACTGCCAACCTTACCCGGGCCGTGGTCGAAGCCCGCTCAAAAGAGAGAACCGACTACGGTGAAACGGTCTATCTGCTTCGGCCCAACATCAAAAAAACGCGCGGAGGTTTGCGCGATATTCACCTGATCCGTTGGCTGGGCTTTGTTCGCTATGGTGTCACCGACATTCAGGAGCTATTAAAACGAGGCGGGATCTCAACGGCCGATACAAAACAGCTAAGTGCATCGCATGAGTTTTTGCTGCGAACCCGTAACGAAATGCACTTTCACGCCGGTCGCGGCCACGACAGTCTCGGTCGCAACGAACAGGTGCGACTTGCGGAGTTATTTGGCTACCGTGGCGATGACGCGATGCTTTCGGTCGAATCATTCATGCGGGAGTACTTTCGATTTACCAGTCGGATCACGTATATCTCGGATCACGTCGTCAATAAATTTCTCAGCCGCCGGTCGCGAAGGGCTCCCTCGAAAATGCTCAGCCCCATCCTGTCGCGGCAAATCGATCAGCACTACCAGATCGCCGGTGGCGAAATTGGATTCACCAAAGGCAGCCAGAGCACCGCCAAGCACGAACTCGAACTGGTGCTCAGGCTGATGCAACTTGCCTGCCTTCACAACAAGAAACTGGAACAGGATACCTGGATCGCAATCCGTCACGCGATGCTGAAGTTTCCTGACGTGAAATTCACACGCGAAGCGGCCCGCATGTTCATGGCCCTGCTTTCCAACACCCAGCGAGTTGGAGGCCTGCTTCGCCGCCTGCATGAAACGCAGGTTCTGCACCGGATCATTCCCGGATTCAAACACGTTCGCGGACTGTTGCAGTTCAATGAGTATCACGTCTACACCGTTGACGAGCATTCGTTAAGAGCCGTTGAAAATGCGATCGCGTTTGAAAATGACAGCTCGATCGTGGGCAAAACGTATCGTCAAATCAAAGACAAAAACATTCTTCACCTTGCACTGTTGCTTCATGACCTTGGCAAGGGATTCCCGGAAGACCACAGTATTGTTGGCGAAAGGATCGCCGCAGAAACCGGCCAACGTCTGGACCTTTCCCCCGAAGACATCGACACCGTCAAGTTCCTTGTCCGGCAGCATCTCTCGATGTCGCACATCGCCATGCACCGCGACATCAACGACATGGACATGGTGGCCGAATTCGCTTCCAAGCTTGAGTCGGTTGAGACGCTCGACATGCTGTTCGTGCTGACCTGTGCGGACATCTCGGCGGTGGGCCCCGAAGTTCTGACTCCGTGGAAGCTTTCGCTGCTGAGCGAATTGTACCGTCGCACCAAAGAGGTTCTTGCCGGTGATGACGACGACCCGGGCAACCGCGAGTTTAAGCGACTGTGTGCGGAAGTTGCCAAATACGGAACCGACGAAGAATCGTCCGCCTGGCTGAAACAATCCATCGGAAAACTTCCCGGTAGCTATCTGCAGTCTCACTCGCCACGCGAAATTGCCGAACGATTTCTGCCGGTCCGCGAGATCAAGCAAGGGACTCCGCTCTGTTGGGTCGAACCGAGTGACACGTCGTTGCATCGGGTTTGTATCGCCAACGTCGATCGCCGCCGATCGGGAAACTTTTACCGACTCACGGGACTCCTCTCGAGCCTTGGGCTAAAGATTCGCTCTGCGGACATCAAGCCACTGTTTGGCAACGTGATGTTTTTTGCATTTCAATTCGAAGACACCGAAAACAAAATTGACGGCAAACTTTCCAAATGGCGTATCAATGAAATTTGCGAAAAGGCAGTCAACATCGTGGCCGGTCAAACGGGTGGGCCGCCGAAGTTCCGCAAAAAATGGGGCGACCCCGAAGACACCCGCGCCGTGCAATTGTCCCGTCCTCCGATCAACGTCAAAACAAACAATCACAACGTGCGCCATGCGACAATCATCGACGTTTTTGCCTACGACAAACCCGGCCTGCTGTATCAGATCTCCAAAAAGATCTACAAACTTGGCCTGGACGTGAACTATGCGAGGATCTCGACTTACGCGCACCAGGTGATCGACGTTTTCTATGTCACCGATGAAGACGGAAACAAAATTCGTAACCCCAACCAGTTGCAGATTATTCGCAGAGAAATCAAGCAGGCGGTGAAGTCCTACCTGGAACCTGAAAGTTCTGCCGGAGGATCGCCGTGAGTGAAAACCCGCTGCAACGAATTTTAATCGTGATATTGATGGCGTCGTTTGCCCTAGTGCCGATGCTGATTTACGGCTGTGGCCCGGAATGGGCTCGCTGGGATGCGGCACAGGCCAATCAGTACTTTCGTCTGGGCGAAACCGAAAATGCACTTCACCAGTTGCGTTCCGCGATCGGGAAAAGCCCTCGCGATCCGGTCATCAAGCTTTCTCTTTCGCAGCGACTGGTCGAATTGAACAAACCGGAGCAAGGCCTCAAATTGGCGAATGAAGTCCTAGAAGCCTACCCGGAACACAGGCCCGCGATGCTTCAAAAAGCAAAATGCCAACAACACCTCGGAGAGTTCGAAGCGGCTTTGGAAACGTGGCTGAAGTATGACAAGACACTCAACGCGTTCAATCGTGGACCAGGCACCCTCAACGAAGTCGCCTACCTTCGTGCCCTTGCAGGCAAAGACCTGAATATCGCTCGCAAAGATATCCAACAGGCCATCAATGCGGTCAATCGGTCGGTAAGCTGGGAGGGAGACGACGGAGTGCGATTGAAAATCAAAGCCATCGTTCTGGCCGCCCTGATCTCGCGTTGCTGCGATGCGACGTCGCTCGTTTCGCCAGAACTCGATCGACAAATCGAAGACATCCAGCGTCAGGTCGATGTGTTCGAAAGAGCTCTTCTGGCAGATATTTACACAAATATCGACCAAACGCAGCCCTCATCACGAATCGAAGAAAACCGGCGTCAACTGAGAGAGTACGAAAAGGAACTCGCAACACTGTTAACGGTGAGGGCTTTGCTGCGTCAGGACACCGGAGACCTTTCGGGCTGTGGTCTTGATCGCGGCCGCGTTGTCGAACTTGGTTTTGACTCTGCCAAACTCGCCCAGGCATTGCCCGACGAAAAAGCGTCGCTGTCAGCGGTCGGCGTATCAGGCGCGTGGTTGGATACGCGGGGATTTATTTGCTCCCAACTGCCGTGGCTGGAATCTGAAACCGAACTGCGGCAACTGAACATGAACCGATTGCTGTTCAACAGTTGTTACCAAAACGCACGTTCCGATTTGGGAGTCGCCCTAGCTTGCAGTCAGATCCAACTGTTTTCTCTCGATTGCCATCTGAGCAATTCAATGGACTTTCAGGTCGATCGGGAACTTTCAAAGAAACAGGTGACAGAAACCATCGCGGTGATCCGAAACCACCTCGCATCGCTTCACATTCGCGCCGGTGAGAAACAGAAAGCCCAAGCCCAGGAAATCGAGATTCGCAAGCTGGGCTTTGAACCCGGCCGGCAATTGTTCTGAACCCGGATGATTCGCAATTCTTGATGAAATTCAGCTTTTCACTTGCTCACGTTGGCCAGACGTAGAACCAACGCCCGTCGTCATGAATAATCCGGGCTCAATGAAGCTTTACCGGGCAAGGAACCCGTTTCGAGGCATCACAATCGTCACAGCCCGCAAAGCCAATGACAAGCTCTGCACGGTGACGGATCAACACCTTCATTTTCCCGAGCAAGTTCTATCTGCGAAGTAGATTTCCCTGATCAGCTATCGAGCTCATTGAATTGAAAAACCAGAGTAGAACCATGAACTTTTTCGAAAAAATCACGAACGTTGTTGTCGGTGCGGTTCGCCGCGGTGGTGCTGCGTTTGAAACCATGGACCCATCTGTTTTGGGTGCGTTTGCCATTTGCGCTCTAGCGCTGGCGGCATTTTGGCTTCGCGGCAATCCCGTCAAAGGCGGATAGAGTCCGGGCTTTTGCACAGGCGTACAGACGAAAAAAGCTCGCGAGCCAAACCGGCCGCGAGCTTTTTTCTGGTTCGTAACAGCGGTTGTTGCAATTACTTTTTCAGTGAGTCGCGAATCTCTGTCAGCAGGATGACTTCATCTGATGGCGGCGCGTCATCGGCAGCTGACTTCATCCATTTGCTCGCAATCTTCAGGGCGATGAAAATCACAAACGCCAAAATGGCGACCAGTGGCATGATGATATGATCGATAAAGGATTTGACCATTGCGGCAACGGCAGTACCCATCACCAAACCGACAGCCATGTCGATCAGGTTTCCTTTAAATGCAAAGTCTTTGAAATCCTGAATGAAGCCCATTGGCTTGTCTCCTGAATTGGTGAGAAGTGATATTGGAAAAAAGACACCTTTTCTGCTGTCGGCGAATTATAGACCCGGATTATTCACGAGGCGTGGGCGTCAGAATCAGTTCCGGCAGTCATCCGCGACTCAGATACGATGAAACGATCGCTGTGGTTTTCATCTACCGGATGATTCACATTTCTTGTTGAAGTTCAGCTTTTCCCTTGCCTCCTGTTGGCCAAGCGTAGAATCAACGCCCGTCGTCGTGAATAATCCGGG
>CALFWR010000006.1 GCA_937928555.1 uncultured Pirellulaceae bacterium | reverse complement strand
TATTCACGACGACGGGCGTTGATTCTACGTCTGGCCAACGGGAGCAAGGGAAAAGCTGAATTTCAACAAGAATCGCGAATCATCCGATAGATGAAAACGACAGCGATCGTTTCATCGCATCAGAGACGCGGATCACTGTCTCAACTGATTCTGACGCCCACGCCTCGTGAATAATCCGGGTCAAATAAAGAAGGAGCCCTTGAGTAGGCTCCTTTTCTTCTTCTTCTTGCAGATTCGTTTTTGGGCGTAGCGAGGGTCGAAACGCGATTTCGGCTACTGGGTAGCACCGCTGATTCGGTAAAGCTTGCTATCGACGCGGAAAATCAGGTCGTCTTCAAAAGGCATCGGGCTTGCCAAAATCTTGCCATTGAATTTATTGGTGGCGACTTCTTTCAGGCTGTCACCTGCTTCAACGACATGAACGGATCCCTGGCGACTGGACAAAAATATGTGCTTGCCGGCCAACAATGGCGACGCTGAAAAGTTACCCTTGAGCCTTTTGCGATTGATGGTCTCACCCGTCTCGGCATCGACACAAAACAAAATTCCCTGTTCGGAAACAAAGTAAACTTTGCCATCATGAGTCAACATTGACGACATGGTCGGACCGCTTCGGTTTCTCCATTTGATGTGGGTCTCGGTAACGTCGCCGGCTCCTGTGGGATCGATTGCGACAACCTGTGCCTGCATGAATCCGGTCGAGAAAATCACCAATCCATCTTCGAAGCTCGCCATCGGCGTGACTGAAAATCCTCTGCCGTGAAGCACACGCCAAATTTCGCTGCCGGTGTCCGGGTCGTAAGCAGCAATCCACTGGGCTGCCGGGACAACCAGCTGCGTTTTTCCTTCAACTTGGATGACCAAGGGCGTCGAGTAGGCTTTTTGAAATTCTCCGTTGGCTTCTTTCATTTCCGGACGTGGCGTTTTCCAAACTTCCTTGCCGTCTTTCATCGATACCGCAGCTACAAACTGCTTGTCGATTCCATCGAAAACCAAAATGGCTTTGCCGTCCACGATGACCGGCGAGCTTCCCGGTCCGACGCTGTGATCGACCGAGTAGTCTGCTTTCCAGATTGTTTCGCCTGTTTTGCTGTTCAGACACCAGGTGCCGTACGATCCAAAATGGCAGACAACTTTGCCGTCATCAATGGCTGCCGTTGGCGATGCGTACGAGTTCATCGGATGGATCAGTTCTGGGCTTTCGGTTTTCTCCAGTTCGATGTTGTGGACGATTTCTCCGGACTTCAGGTCGACACATACCGCACGCAGAACGACTGAACCGGCGACTGTTTTCATTTCGGCGAATTGAACGCCTTTTCGTTTTTCGGCAATCTGTTCGGCTGACGCTTTTTTGACATCAGCGGAAGTCAACCAGATATGGCCGCCATCATGCACCGGAGATGACCAGCCAAGTCCGGGGATTTCAGCCTCCCAACGATAGTTGCTCTCGTTCCATGTTGACGGAGGTGCCGACGTGGTTGATTCTGCCTCACCGGCCGGCCCCAAGAACTGACTCCAGGTTTGTTGTGCAAATGTTGGCGAAGAAACTGCTGCGCAGATGACTATCGCAATGATATGAAATTTGTAGCTCATGTTTGTCTCAGTCTGTTGTCGTTGTTGGGGTGTTTGGGGGATTGAAATGGAATGACGCTTGCTGCTTTGGATTCCGAAGTTCCGATCAGAGGTGATGCCGAATCGACTTGTTGCTTGAGTTCCACTTTCGATACTCCGGGGTCCTCAACGCGGATGTTCGTCAGCGGGATGCATGATAGTTCTTGTCGCAATTCAGTGGTACAGCTTTACCCCGGATTATTCACGACGACGGGCTGATTCTACGTCCGGCCATCGGGAGCAAGGGAAAAGCTGAATTTCAACAAGAATTGCGAATCATCCGGTAGATTAAAACTACCGCGATCGTTTCATCGCATTAGAGCCGCAGATCACTGTCGGCATTGATTCTGACGCCCACGCCTCGTGAATAATCCGGGTTTACCTTTGGCCGGGCAAGGGTGCAACAAGAACCAAAAATTTATTGTGGGATGTGAATTGTTTGTACTGAAATTCTCAAAAGCCGCTTTTCTTGTGATGCCAGCGGACTGCCTGAATGATGAATCGGGATCCAGCCGCAGGTGAGCAAACAAAAAAGGACCCGCGTTTGCAGGTCCAGTGTTTCAGATCCAGTCAACTGACTAGATTTGCTCTTCGATCATTTCGACCAACTTTTCCTTGGGTGTGGCACCTACCTGCCGCGTGACAACTTCGCCGTCTTTGAAGACGATGATCGTTGGAACGCCGGCGATGGCATACTTCATTGCCAAATCCATGTTCTCGTGGACGTTGACCTTTCCGATACGGGCTTTTTCGCCCATCTCTTGGGAAAGCTCATCAATGACTGGAGCAAGTTTCATGCAGGGCGGTCAGCCTTCTGACCAGAAGTCGACCATCACAGGGACGGAAGACCCAAGCACCTCTGCTTCGAAATTGTCCACATTGTATTCTGCTGCCAAATTAGTCTCCTTTGTGAGTTAGTTATTGGTTCGGCGGAATGATCCGCCACGAATGGTTTCGATCGCTGGCAAAATGATAAAGTTTCTCTGAGGTTCGGCCAGTGTATCGGGAAGGCTTGACGTGAAACCGCCGGCAGGATGCATTTTCGGAGCGATAAGTCGTCGATTCTCCGAAGATTTTGGCTTTTCACGCCGCGAGTATGCGTTTCCCGCACACCTTCTATGCAATAAAATCTTTTGCAGACACTTTAACGGGACGATCCATTTAGGATGAATCATGACACCGATGCAGCGACTGGACCTTCTGAAAGCAGCTTGCTGCGTGGCTGGAGTTGACGGCAAAGGCCCGCCTGAAGAGAAAATTGTCGACAGGCTTGCTCGTGAAATTGGTGTTGGGGACGCATCGTTAAATGCGATGATGTCACGAGCCGAACGAGATCCTGATTTTTGCAAGGACCAGTTTCGCATCCTCAAGGAAGAGCCCGCCGAATGTATGGGATTGTTGCTACAAGTGGCTTTGGCGGATGGAGTTCTGAGCGACGAAGAAATTCTGGTTTTGGAAAAGCTGTCCAGTCAGTTGGGCATTGCCCCGAATGTGTTTGACAACCTGATCCTCGAAGCCAAAAAAATTGTCGGCGAAAAGTCGAAAGGCCATTCGCCAGTTCAAACCGGAGAACAGAAATGAAAAAGATTCAAATTTCACCTATCGCTTTTTTGATTTGCCTGGTTGTCGTTTGCGGCGCGTGCATCTCGGGATTTGTTGCGGCTCGGTTGATGTCCGCCAACAGCGAACACGCCTCACAGCAGCAACGGCTTCAAAGTGAAATGAAAGCCATGGTCGTAAAAGCCGATTCGGCCTCGGCTGGAAAAGCGGTTTCAATGGCCACCGGAGCGATCACCAACGAAGTCGAAGGCGTTTTCATTCTGGATCATCTAACCGGTCGACTCCAGTGCTGGTTGCTGAACCCGCGGACCGGCGACATCGGAGGCATCTACGCGGCGGATGTGCTGTCAGTAATGGGCCTGGACAAAGGCGACCCGGATTTTGTGATGACCACTGGCCGGTTTTTTCTCAATCGTCGCGGCGGCGCGTTGCGCCCGGCTGATTCGATCGTTTACGTGGGAGAAGGCAAGTCCGGCAAAGTCGTTGGATTCAGCTTGGCCTACGACAAAGCCGGGATTCAGCGCGGCGTTGTTCAGCAGGGCGAATTGGCAGTCGTTTGCCAGGGTTCGATTCGCGATACTGTTATCCGGGAATAGGGGAATAAAGATGGCCCAATCACTAGGGAATTCGATCGCTGACTCTCTCAGGCTGTGCCTGCGGTATTCCGAAGTCCTCCTCGAGGGAGTGCCAGCGGAACGGTTTGGGAAGTTCGCGGTTGCTGACGGGAAGATGATCGAGTCCAACCATGGGGCTTTTATTTTTGGTCATCTGTCGTTGTACGCGTCCGAAGTCCTGAAACATTTGGGGCAGGATGCGATGCCGATCCCGGATGGTTTTGAAGCCCTGTTTTCCAAAGACGCGAAATGTGTGGATGGATCGGAAGTTGACCTTCCGTCGCAGGAGCAGATCACGAAATTTTATTTCGATGCATGGAACCAGACGATGGAAAAACTGCGTGAGACTGACGATGAGGTTTTGCAGCAGCCGAACCCGTCGGAGTCGATGGGAAAGCGATTTCCAACGATCGGATCGATGCTGAATTTTTACTCGACCGGCCACATGATGGTACACCTTGGCCAGTTCAGTGCCTGGCGAAGAATGCAAGGCCTGGGTTCGGCGTAGCCTGTGGCGGAAAAACTACTCGTGGTGGATTTCACTCGAAACCCGTTGGTAGCGTGGAATTCTTGCGAGTCCCACTACTGATCTGATATTTATTGTTTTTTGATTGCTTGTGTTGGCTGCGAGGCTGCGACTAACGATGCGCAATGCGAGCCAATGGTAGCCCGACCTGTGAGCGAGCGATTTAGCCCCGGGCTATTCACGACGACGGGCGTTAATTCTACGTCTGGTCAGCAGGAGCAAGGGAAAAGCTGAATCTCAACAATAAATGTGAATCATCCGGTAAATGAAAACCACAGCGCTCGTTTCATCGCATCAGAGTCGCGGATCACTGTCTCAACTGATTCTGACGCCCACGCCTCGTGAATAATCCGGGTTAACGTAGCCAATGATCCCTCGCTGACGCGTTCGGGTCGCTGTTTTAAGCGGCGTTCGGACCGTAACGCAAGCAAGTGACAGGCCCAGGGTGAACCGACGTTGAGCGGCTTCACCCCAAAAGCTGTGAGTGCCGGTTCGTAATTTGTGTCTTGAGCACAATGGCAGTTGAAGTGCGTGCGACATCAGGGATCGAGAGGATGCCTTCCAGGACATCCATCAGCAGTTCGTTGGTTCGTGCCGCGATCAGGCATAGTAAGTCGCCCTGGGCGGCGACGGAGTGGACTTCGAGGACTTCGGGGATCAGTCGTAGTGGTTCGACGACCGATTCGATCTGGCCTTCTTTGACTTCGAGCGTTACGAACGCTTTGACCTTAAAGCCAATCGCGTCCAGATTCAGTCGTGGCTGAAAGCCCTCGAGGACACCCTGTTCGGTCAGACGGTCCAAGCGGCTTTGCACCGTCCCGCGAGCCACATCCAGGCGGCGGGACAGTTCCAGAACACCAACCCTCGCGTCGGCACAAAGCTCGCGAAGCAAACTTGCGTCGAGGTCGTCGATTGATTCGTTAGGCTGCTCTTTCATCGCGAGGGCTCGTCCTGTTGGGCAAACTGTTCATTCACGTTAAAGTCTACTGAGCGATTTGACTAGAAGAAAGGCTTTGCCGCCATGTTTGAACTTGACTTTACCCACGATCCACAACGAACGTCGTGGGTTGAATCGGCCAATGATTCAGCGACCGATTTTCCGATTCAGAACTTGCCCTTTGGCGTGTTTCAAACAGAAAGCCTCTCGCCGCGAATCGGTGTCGCGATCGGCGAACAGGTTCTCGACGTCGGCTCGGCGGTTGATTTGGGGCTGATTTCTGATGTTGACGTCGCTGCGCAGCTGCGCAGGGAGAGCCTTGCCGGGTTGATGTCGCTGGACAAAAAGCAACGCGTCGTTTTGCGGCGAGAGTTAAGCAACCTGCTGGTGGCGGGAACCGACGTTGACCGCAGCGGCCTGAGGCTGGTTTCGCAGGCAAAGGCGACGATGCTTTTGCCCTGCCAGCCACGGGATTTCACAGACTTTTACGCGTCCGTTTATCACGCGACCAACGTGGGCAGCATGTTTCGCCCGGACAATCCGTTGCTGCCCAACTACAAGCACATTCCCATCGGCTACCACGGGCGGGCGTCGAGCATCATCGCTGGCGGTGCTTCGGTGCGACGGCCTGTTGGGCAGAAGGCGCCGGTCGAAGATGGTGCCATGCCGACGCGTGGTTCCAGCGAAATGTTAGACTACGAATTTGAAGTCGGATTCTTTGTGGCCGAAGGCAATGAACTGGGCTCGTCGATTCCGCTTTCGCAAGCCGAAGATCGGATTTTTGGAATGGTCCTGGTTAATGATTGGTCAGCAAGAGACTTGCAGAAGTGGGAGTACCAGCCGCTGGGGCCCTTTCTGGCCAAGTCCTTCGCAACATCGATTTCGACCTGGGTTGTGACGATGGAGGCGCTTGCGCCGTTCAGGTGTGCCGCATTCGAGAGAGCCGACCGCGACCCGAAGCCTCTTGCGTATCTGCACGACGAAAGGAATGCCAGTTCAGGCGGTGTGAACATTCAGCTGGAAGCATCACTGGCCACGGCGCGAATGCGAAACAATGGCATCGACCCGGTTCGGTTAAGCAAAACGAACTCGAACAACATTTACTGGACGATGGCACAAATGCTGACGCACCACAGCAGCAACGGATGCAACATGCAGCCAGGTGATTTGCTTGCCAGTGGCACGGTCAGCGGGCCAAAGAAAAACGAACGCGGCTGTTTGCTTGAGCTAACGTGGAACGGCGGGATTGACGATCCGCGACCCGGCAGTGACCGGACGGCGATACAGTTGCCAACCGGTGAGCAGCGGACGTTTCTTGCTGACGGTGACGAAGTGATCTTTACCGGACATTGCGAAAGTGACTCGCATCGCCGGATCGGGTTCGGTGCCTGCCGCGGTGTGGTGACGGCTTCGACTGAAGACCAAAACGCGTGATCCAGCGACCTGAAAGAGCCTTGGGGTTAGCTGAAAGTCACGCCCAAGCCTCGTGAATAACGCGGGCTACGCTCAAAAAAAATCTGCAGCAGAGATAAGCCCGGATTATTCACGAGGCGTGGGCGTCAGAATCAGTTGAGACAGTGATCCGCGACTCTGATGCGATGAAAGGATTGCCGTGGTTTTCATCTACCGAATGATTCACATTTCTTGTTGAAATTCAGCTTTTCCCTTGCTCTTGTTGGCCAGACGTAAAACTAACGCCCGTCGTGGTGAATAATTCCGGATAAGGGAGCCCGCAACTCAAGAGCTCCTTTTTCAATTGGCTTTGCGAAGTTGAGCCGTTGATTTCAGGGCTGCGACAGTTCGCGTTTTAGCCAAGCGCGGGCGAATGCCCAGTAGCGTTCTGCGGTCGCAGTTGAGATCGACAGTGTCTCGGCAGCGTCGGCGATCGTCATCCCGCCAAAATAACGCAACGTGACGACTTTGGCTTTGATGGGAAACTTTTCCTCGAACCGACATAGACATTCATGAAGATCCAGCAACTGATCATCCGGCGGAAGGTTGGCCAGCTGCATGTTTTGAATGCTGTTGCGCGACATATTGCCGCCGCGTTTGATCGAGTTTCTGGCACGGGCTGCGTCAATCAAAATCTGCCGCATTGCTTGAGCGACCGAAACAAAAAAGTGTTGTCGTGACTGGAAATCAAAATCTTCTCTCGCCCCGATAAGCTTCAACCAGACTTCGTTCACTAACGCCGTGGCCTGGATCGTGATGCCAGCTTTTTCACTGCGCATTTGTGACCTTGCCATTCGTTTGAGTTCATCCAGCACCATCGTAAACAGGCGATCGGCGGCTTCGTGGTTTCCAGATCGAGCCTCATCAATCAACTGTGTGATATCGACTGGATTCGATGAGTTGGTGGAATTCAAACTCTACCCCACAGCGAGAGAGTCAATTTTTCAATTTCATGGTTGACCATATCGATTGATAACTTAAACAAATTGCGATTTGACTTTACCCGGATTATTCACGAGGCGTGGGGGCGACTTTCAGTAAACCCAAAGGTTCCGGCTTCACATGAAAAAATCCTGTTTTGGACATTACCAACGAGGTGAACCGAAGTCCCGGCGTGAATTCCTGCTTTGGGGGTACGTTTGGTGTGATGAAACGGCAATCAACGCCCGTCGTCGCGAATCATTCCGGTTGAAAGACGACACTATCTGCATTGCTCCAGCAGTAGACGGGCGGACTTTCGAGATTGATCATCGCGGGCAAGACTTATCGATTCACGCAACGTCGCGCTGGCTTCATCAAATTTCTGTTCCTGGATCAACGCCGCCGCCAGCAGATTAAGCCCCATCGAAACACGAGGGTTCAGCTCTCCAAACTCCAGGCGAAACTCCTGAACCAACAGTCGAAAATACTTCGTCGCCATGTCCGGGGCAATGGTGTCGAAGGCTTTTCCACCGCCAAGTACTATCTGGCTTCCGATGTTCGATTTCAGCACGAGGCTGCCGTTTTTCAGCAACGAATCGTCAAGAGTATTCACATCCAGGGTGGTGGAACCGGAAAAGAACTTGATCTCCATCGTTTCAGAACCGAGCTTTGCACCGCTCGAATCAGCAAATTTTGCATCAAGCTCTCGCCGAAATTGAATTGCTTCTCGATCGATTTTCAGAATTGGCTCAACCTGCTCCTTGAGGACCTCGCGAAGCGGTGCCGACAGTGACTTGTAGAGGTCAGAGAAATCATAAACTGGACTCAATTCCGTGGTCACCGTGGTCACCTTGGGCGATCCGGCCAGCGCCGCATCCTCGTTGACACGGGTTGGATCGAACTGACGCAACAATCGACCTGACCAATCTGCCATTTGTTGGTACTGCGATTTTGCGGCAGTGATATCCAGGACTTTTCGATAACGAGTGTCAAGGTTGTGTTTTTCGATGACCCGTTTCGATTCGATCAATTCCTGATTTTTGTCTTCAAGTTGTTGGTTCTTGGTTTGTACCTCCGCCAACGCCAGTTCCTGCTCCGCGCGAGCCACGTGCGCCTGATAGCCAAAGATCAGACTGCTAACGGCAGATGCCAAAATCACGCTGCCGCCGATCGCGGCCAGCGTGTACGTTTTGAGGTGCTTGCGGACATGCGTTTTCATCCGATAGGAACGACCCGGCGGGGCCGCTTCGACCAGTTCCCCTGACAGAAAACGTTCGATATCTTCAGCCATTTCGCTGGCTGACTGGTAGCGCCGGTCGCGTTCCCTGGCCAGCGATTTCATCACGATCCAGTCCAGTTCCCTGGGCAAGTCGCCTTCGGCTGGTCTTCGCGGTGCAATTTCGTCGCTGCGGCTGGTGTCGTCGGCGTTAAGTTTGGAGATGCGTGTCGAAGGCGTTTCAATGTTCTGGTTGCGAATCGTTTCCAGTAACGCCAGCGGATTAAGTTCGCTGATCTCTTTTCGGCAAAGCGGTGTGGTGCCGGTGACGAGCTCGTAAAGCAGCACGCCAAGCCCGTAGATATCCGAACGGGTATCGACATCAACACCGCTGGATTCGGCCTGCTCGGGGCTCATGTACTGCGGCGTTCCGACGAAGGATGAATGACGCGTCACATAAGTGCCGCCCATCATTCCCGGCTGGAGCGCTTTGGCGATGCCGAAGTCGATGACTTTCGGAGCCGGCTTTCCATCGATCATGCCAACCAGAATGTTCGACGGCTTGATGTCACGGTGGATGATTCCTTTCAAGTGAGCGTGTTGAAACGCATGACAGATTTCGACCATCAGTTTCAACCGCTGCTCAATCGACAGGCGATGCGTGGTTGCGAATTCGACAACATTGCGGCCTTTGACGAGTTCCATGACGTAGTATGGCCTGCCCGATTCGGTCGTGCCTGCGTCGAGCAATCGGGTGATTCCGGGGTGTTCAAAAATTGCCATTGCTCGTCGCTCGGATTCGAAGCGCGAAACGACTTGCCGGGTGTCCATTCCCAGCTTGATGATTTTGATCGCAACGCGTCGCTGGACGTCGGACGTTTGCTGAGCCATGTAGACAACGCCCATACCGCCCTCGCCGATTTTCTCCAATAGCTTGTAGCGGCCGATTGTATCGCCTTCTGATTCCGCGATCGCGACGCAGTCGGCGTTCGGCTCGGAAGCCTGCAACGGTTGCAAAGGCCGATCCAGTAGGAAATCTTGGCCCATCGTCTGACCGTGACACTTGAGTAACTCGAGCACCATGTCGGCCAACTCGGGTTGACCTTGCGATTGTTCAATAACAAAGCTTTGCCGTCGATCCATCGCTTGATTCAAGGCCAACTCAAACAATTCGGCGGCTTGATGGTCGATATCGGTGCCGGGGGTCATGTTCAAAGCCTTGTCAAGAATTGTCTACCTGAAGCCCATCTTAGTTTACGAACCGGTTCGTCCTGTTCGCCACCAGAGAAATTATTATGCGAAATTCCCTGCGATTGTCCCTCATGAATTCTTGACCGTTTCGTAGGAAGCACGCAGATCGCTGGCAGTTGTGAACCCGGCTTACTCACTCGTTTCCGCGGGCTGGTGTTTTTTTGTTCCGTAGATGATGCGGTTCATCGGTGTGATCTCTGCGGGAATTGAGCCCCAGCGGATTCGATAACCGGCGGATTCCAGACGGTAGGTTCGGTCGATGTCGAAAGCTTGCTCCAAACCAAACGCGGTCTGCACCGACAGCGGAGCCGAACAGGCGGACTTGGGGTAGCAGCAGGGAAGAATCGCAATCGGTCCGCCGGACTTGATCGCGATGTCGATGCACAAATCCGAAAGAGCGCCGCAGGCGTGCGCGCTCATGATCGCCATGCTCGGTTCGATCCAATCATCCTCGATGCTGATTTTTTCCTGACGGCTGTCAACTTTGTCTGCAACCCACGGAGCGACTTCGCTCGCGATGGCGATCAGCTTCTGACGACTTTCTGGTTCGTCTTGGTCGATCAAGAGCACACGGTCGACATCTCGTTCAAACATCGCAAACAGAATGCCCAGCAAGCCATGGCCGCAGCAGAGATCCGCCATCGTTTGCGACCTGATTGGCTTTCGAACCCGGGCAAAGAACTCAAACGACTCAAGGACTTCCTTGATCGGTAACACCCGCTTCGCCGCGACCGCGCGAAGGAACTTGTCTTGCAGTTTGTCAGACGCAAAGTGTTCCGCCGCAAGCGCCCCGTGGAACTTCTGCCTTGAACCCAACCACTGCTTACAAACAATGTCGTTCAATTGCGGTAAAAACTTGAATCGACTGTTGGCGGGGAAATTCAAAGCTGGCCTTTGCGTGTCTCGCATCAGGTTCGAAATTCCGGCTTGAGCGACTCAAGCCGGAAAGGGCGTGCGATGCCGGCTAACGCCAGCTCTACAAACACTCGCAACCACTACTTCGACTTCTTTTCCTTTTCCGAATTCGGTGCGAAACGTCCGTGATTCGCGACGCCGTGCAGGGCAAGGTAATAAAGCTTTGCAGCGGAAGCAATTTTCTTGAAGTTAATGTTCGCTGCCTGATCCGACGGTTGGTGGTAGTCCGGGTGCATCCCGCCAAACATGAAAGCCACAGGAACGCCCTGGTTGTAAAAGTTAATCTGGTCGCTGCGATTCCAGACGCTTTCCATGTCCAACTCAAACTCGAACCCGACGTGCTCATT
Organism: uncultured Pirellulaceae bacterium; assembly: GCA_937928555.1. GTDB lineage: Bacteria > Planctomycetota > Planctomycetia > Pirellulales > Pirellulaceae > Mariniblastus. The sequence continues at coordinate 59,041 of CALFWR010000006.1, read as the reverse complement.
GGCCGCCAGAATCAGCTCGTGCAACTTTTCGTCTCCACGCTGGCTGCCGACAAGATGAATGTGGCCTTCGTTGTCGGCGTCCAGGTCACCTTCCTGACCGGTGTCCTCGTTGCGACCGACCATGTCGATGTTCAACATGCAAGTCATCTTGTCCAGAGGATGAATCGGGTTGTCGGTATAGTACCTGGAACCCAGCAAGCCAACTTCTTCGGCAGTGAACCACATGAACAACACGCTGCGTTTGGGCTTCACCGGATTCATCGCCATCGCGCGGGCGATGCTCAACACCGCTGTCGAGCCGGAGCCATTGTCGTCGGCACCGGGGTAGACTTTGCCGTTGCGAATTCCGAGATGATCCAGGTGGGCTCCGATGACAACGTATTCGTCTTTGAGTTCCGGGTCGGAACCTTCGAGCCACGCGATCACGTTGGGAGCACCCGCTTTTTCTTCTCGCATCGCGATGGTCAGGGTAAGCTCTTTGCCGGTTTCAACCACGCCAGCGTTTTCCGACCAGTCTGCTTCGGCGCCCACTGCGGCGGTGATTTTCGACGCAGCGTCTTTGGAGATCGTGCCCGAGACGCTGGTGGCGCGTCGGCGACGGCCGGGGAACAGGTTTTGAGAAATCGAAACGGGAGTCCCGTCGATGATTCGCATCGATGCAGCGGGTCGTTTGCGGGCGATCAGAAACGGAGCCCGTCCTGCGGATTCCTTGTCCGCTGAATAGATGACGATTTTCTCTCGCAGGTTCAAATCTTCGGGCAGCCTTGAGTTCTTGCCCTGCAGCGTGAGAAAGACGACTTCGCCGGTGACTTCTCCTGTTTCGGTCATTCGGTCAAAGCCAATGTTGTTTTTCCCTGGAAGTTCAAAACCATCCGGACCAAGGACTTTGCATTTGTCCATCAGCGCGATCCGTCGAGTCAGCGGCATGGTTTGGAAATACGTTTCGCCGTTGCCCGCCGGTTCCAGTCCGTACTCGGCCAGTTTCCCGGCAACCCAGTGGGCGGCTTTGATGTATCCGACCTGCCCGGTGCCGCGGCCTTCGAATTGCGGCCCTGCCAAAACGGAAAGAAAGGACTTGGCTTGTTCTTCGGTGATGGAATCGAAGCCGGTCTTCAAATCTTCGGGCGGCGTTTTGGGAGGTGCGTATTGAGCACTGACATGGCTCGACAAAAAGCAGAGCGTACCCAACACAAAAAGGGCACCAAAAATTCGAGACTGAAATAGAGACTTGAGATGCATGATTTCCTGCGAACCAAAGAGTAAAAGAAGTTCTCGCAGGTCATTGTTACTCGAAGCGATTTGTTTTCCTATTGGCAATCGGAAAAACTCGGTCCGCTGGTTGTTCGCCGTACCGCTGCGAACGGGAATCGAGTCATCTGGAAGTGCAGTTTCGAGTTAACGCGGACCAAAACGGCTAAAGCCGGTTTGTGATGCTGTCCACGATCCGTTGTATAATACGAGCCGCAGTTGGGAACGTACCTGCCTTTTTGGGGCTCGTCAGAATCCTCAAGGCGAAGGAATTCTGGCGAATCTTTCTACGGGAAATTCTCAACTCGCAGTTGCCTAAAAACCATGTTGTGCGACCAGGGAAGCGGTTGCCGTCAGGAGTTCACCCAATATGTCGACCGATAATCGTGCAAGTATTCCCGGGATAGTGAAGAACGGGGTAGTCGTTCCGCAGACAGACAAGGCGTTAGCAGAAGGAACTCACGTCGAGATCATGATTGAACCGGCGGAAATTCCCGATGAGCTAAGAGAAGAATTGAAAGCGTGGGATCGAGCCAGCGACGATGCGTGGGCGATGATTGACAAGTGGGAGTCGGAAGATCAGTGAATGTAGGAGACATCCATTGCGTCAATTTCCCACAGGCAAACGGGCGTGAACAACAAGGGCGAAGGCCAGCAATCGTCGTGCAGGACGATGGATACGCGAAAGCGTTGCCAACGACGATCGTGATTCCGCTTAGCAGCACCAGAAAGGCATTACGGTTCGCCGGAACAACATTGATCGCAGCAACCGAAGAAAGCGGATTGCGCCACGATTCAATTGCGCTCGTGTTTCAGTGTCGAGCGATCGATCGAGAGCGGGTCGTCGATCAGATTGGTCAGATCAGTGAACTCGAACGAAAAGAAATATTCGCCGAATTGGCGAAACTGATGGGGCGATTCGAGTGATCGCGTCCACGCAACGACTCAATCGCTGACCGGCATCTTGAATGGTGGCAAAACTTTAACACCAGATCTTCACGATTCGCACCGCCCTGCCCTGCCGTTGAGGAAGAACTCCGCAGTTTCACGAAGAGCCCTGCATGTTCATCGCGTCGATATGCGCCTTGAACGTTCCCGAAGGCGAGCACGCAACCGGAGTTTCAAAAATGCAGACGCTTTTTTTGGCAACGATCGTCACGCTACCAGGTTCGTTCACCCGACGCAGCTCCACAACCAGTTCGTTGCCACGCTGAGTCACGCAGCCAAGGTAGCTGGCGGTTTCGGATTGCAGAACAAGTCCCTGTTCGCTTTCTTCGCCGATCGAAAGAACGATGCCAGCGGGATCGATTCTCATTTCGCCATCGGTAATTCGTAGCCTGCAGAACTCGTCCGTAGAAACCGGACGCGAGTTGATCTCGATGTAGTTAATCACCCAGTCGATGTGGCTGGATTGGTCTGAGGTTGGGTTCATTGCAATATCATGAATAGAATCAAGACGACATTAGACGCATCTAACGGTGCAAATCCTGTGCCTATGGCCGTGCGGCTCACTGAAGACCCGTTTTCGGCTGTGTGCGGATGCGGTTCAAATCGCTTAATTCGTACAGGCCGTCAAGAGCACTGCGTAAAACCCGGTACCTGCATCCTTGATGCCCCTTGATGCCCCACCAATGCGGACCGGTATTTTCCGTGTTCGGGGTGCTCAATGCGGCAGATAAGAGGATCCGACAGCGTCAACGCTTGCGCAATCTGAGGGCGTCGTCTCAATTTGAGCCCATCATCCGCGTTGGCTTGGGCAGCGAAAACGACCCACCACAAACCCGCGTTTCTGGAGGTGTTTGGTCGTTCGCCCGACAGTTCGCTGACGCCAAAGCCTGAACGAACGGGGCTTCAGGTTGGCTCGCATCAGCTTGATGACTTCTCCTGGCTGAAGTCCAAACTGTTCGCGAATCGCATCGAAGGTCGTACGGTCCTCCCACGCCATCTGGATGATGCGATCGAGTTGATCCGGTGGGAATTTTGCTTTCCTGGGCATCAGTTTTGTTTCCTGTTGGCGGCTGTTTTGGATTTTGCCGCAAACGATTTCCCTTGGCGGCAACGGGCGCTGCAAAAGCGAACTTCGTCCCAGACCGTGGCCCATTTCTTTCGCCACTTGAACGGGCGATCGCAGGTCGGGCAGATCTTTTCGGGCAGATTGTTTTTCTGGTGTGACATCGTTTAACGGCGGCTCATCGGTGACTTGCGGCTACCATGTTTCTGGTAAACCTGCTCGGACGCTTTGCGGGTGTCGGGAAGTTTCTTCAGTTGGTGCATCCGATCGCGAGCGGCTTTGTAGCGCGTTTTGTGATCGACGATCGGAGGCGGATAGTCGGTTCCAATTTGACAGCGAAACAACGTTTGCTCCATCGAGTTCATTTTGTGTGGCTCGGCCAGGTGTTTGTCGGGAACATCGGTTAGTTCCCGCAGGTAGCGACGAATGAAAACGCCTTGCGGATCCTGATCGACGACCTGCTTGATCGGCGAGTAAATTCGCACCGTGTTGATGCCTGTCACGCCGGCTTGCATCTGAATCTGGCTGTAATGGATGCCAGGTTCGTAATCCAGAAACAGCCTTGCCAAATAGATCGCCGGTTCGCGCCAGTGAAGCCACAGGTGATAGGAAGCAAACGAAACCAGCATGGCTCTCATGCGAAAATTGATCCAACCCGTTTGATGCAGGGCTCGCATGCACGCGTCAACCATCGGATACCCGGTTCGCCCCGCACACCAGGCGTCAAAGTAGTCCCGGTTAAATTCGCTTTCCCGCAATCCATCGTAGGCTCGGTTGAAGTTCTGAAATTCGATCGAAGGTTCGTCTTCCATCTTTTGCATAAAATGACAGTGCCAGCTGAGCCGGGACCTGAACGACGAAAGCGACCTCAGCCACGTCGGTTCGATCGCTTCGCCGGACTTCTTCTGCTCTTTCAGTTCGGCGACGCGGTGCCGGGTACGTTGGTGAATCGTTCGCATCGAGATGTTGCCGTAAGCAATGAAGGGGCTCAATCGGCTACAGCCAGCTTCACCGGTCAGCGGGCTCGACATGTCGGCTCGATAGTTGACCCCGCGTGAACCCAGAAACGATTCAAGGCAATCGAAGGCGTTCTGTTCGCCGCCGGGTTGTACTTCGGTGCGTTCAAAAGATCGAACGTTGAATCGGTCCGCCGTTTGAATCTCGCCAGCGGGAATCTGCGTCAGGCTCTGGGGAACGTGAAGCCGCTGCGGAGTCGCGTGGATCGGTTGTTGCATCCGAGCTGCACATTGCTTCGACCATCCATCGCGGTCCTTCAGGCGGCGAACGACTCCGTACTGCGGGATTTCTTTGAAGGGGATGCCGCGGGATTTCGCCCAGGCTCGCACGCGGCGATCTCGCTGGTAGCTGAGGTCGTTGAACGTTTCTTCATGAGCCCAGATTCTGGCCAATCCAAACTGCTGGTCGAGTTGCTCGAAAACGTCAGGCACTTGCCCGGTTCTCAAAAGTAGCTCGCCACCGAGTCGTCTGAGATTGTTTCGCAGTTCCACCAGGGATTGATTGACGAAATTCAGATGGGCCGCGTCGGAATCTTCGGCTTCGATCAAGTCCGGTTCGTAGACGTACAGGCCCACGCATGGACCCGACAGAGCCGCGAAGTGCAGTGGCGCGTGATCGCTGATCCGCAGATCACGTTTGAACCATACCAGTTGGATTGCCATTGCCTGTTTGCCGTGCATCGAAAATAGTTGCCTGCCAGAACCCCAACGGCTCCAATGGCCCGCGCGGGCAATGATGTTGCATTTCGGTGGCTTTCGCGGTCACCTTGCAGCCTGTAGATGCAACGTTTGCCGCCCAAGCCCCCTGCCCTGAAAGCCTTGAAAGATAACCGCATGCCCGTCGATGCCTTCACAGACCTCCCGGATCATCTTCGCGAACGGACGCGAGTTGACCGTGACAGCGATTCGAATTCTGGCGAATTTGTGCTTTACTGGATGCGGACGGCGGTGCGAAGTAGTGAAAACCCCGCCCTCGATGTGGCGATCCTGACAGCGGAAAAGCGACAACTGCCGCTGTTGGTTTACCAAGCGATTTCGCAGCACTACGAGTATGCTTCGGATCGCCACCATATGTTTATGCTCCAGGGAGCCCGCGATGTGCAGGCGCAGTTCGCCGACGCTGGCATCAGCTACGCGTTTCATCTGGCAACCGGTGAAGATTCAAGCCCGCACCTGGTGACGCTTGCCGACCGGGCGGCGGTGGTTGTGACCGAGGAGATGCCGGTTGATCCGCCGCAGCGATTCCTGAATGCATTGAAGAACCGTAGTGCGACAGCGGTGCTCTGCGTCGATACGGCTTGTGTCGTTCCAATGCAGTTGGTTCAGAAACCTTACACGCGGGCCTTCAAATTTCGCAGTGCAACGAAACGGTTGTACGATGAGCGATTGACGCGGCTTTGGCCGAAGGTATCTGCCGAAGTGAAAAACTTCGACCCGGCGAAGCTTCCTTTTGCTGCTCTGGATTTGCAAGCGGCTGATTTGTCTGACTTGGTGGCGAAGTGCGAAATCGATCACGCCGTCGGCCCGGTAGTCGATACCGTTGGCGGGTCAGCAGCGGGATACCGGCGGTGGAATCGATTTAAAGAGAAGGGACTCGCTCGCTACGCAAAGCAACGAAATAACGCGTTGCTTGATGGCGTCAGCCGCATGTCTGCTTACTTGCACTACGGCATGGTGTCACCGCTGCGGTTGGCTCGCGAAGCCGCCGAAATCGACAACGCCGGAAGCGAAAAATATCTGGACGAACTTTTGATTTGGCGAGAGCTGGCGTACGCGTTCTGTTTTCATCACGGAAGCTTCGAGCCATGGTCGGCGATACCCGATTGGGCTCGGCAAACGCTGTTGGCTCATGCCGACGACGTTCGCGATGCCGTTTATCGCTGGGAGGAACTGGCCCGCGCGAAAACGAACGACGCGTTCTGGAATGCGGCTCAAACGTCTTTGCTGCGACAGGGTGAGCTGCACAACAACGTTCGCATGACGTGGGGCAAAGCCATTTTGAATTGGGCGCAGTCGCCGCAGGAAGCGTTGCAGTGGATGATCGACCTCAACCATCGCTACACACTCGACGGCAGAGACCCGGCTTCGTATGGCGGATTGCTTTGGTGTCTTGGTCAGTTCGATCGTCCGTTTGAACCCGAGCAAAACGTTTTTGGCACGGTGCGTCCGCGTTCGACGAAGGACCATGCCAGCCGGCTTGATACCGCTGCCTGGCACCGAAAAGTTTCTGCTCCGCGTTTTGATCCGGTTCCAAAGGTCGCGGTGATCGGTGCGGGTATCTCGGGTTTGTTTGCGGCGAGAACTTTGGCCGACCACGGCCTTGAGGTGAAAGCTTTTGACAAAGGCCGCGGCATCGGAGGCCGCATGTCGACTCGGCGGGTCGATGGGAAATCGTGCTTTGACCATGGAGCCCAGTATTTCACGGCGCGTGATCGGCGTTTTCAGCGATACGTCGAATCATGGATTCAGCAAGGCGTCGTTGCGGCCTGGCCGGACGCGGATTCTGTTCCGTCAGAGAATATCGTGGTTTTTAAAGGTGGCCAGCGAACTCAAAAAGCCGACGCCAACAAACGCTATGTTGGACTTCCGGCGATGAACAGCCTCTGTAAGCATCTGGCCTGCGGTATCGATGTGCAAACATCGAAGCGGATCGAAAAGATCGAATCGGTTGGCGGCCCGACGGATCGTCAGATTCGACTCACCGATGATCAAGGCAACGATTTGGGGTTATACGATTGCGTCGTGGTCTCCGCGCCGGCGGCTCAATCGGCGGAGCTGTTGGTGGACTTTCCGAAACTTGCCGATCCGATTTCGAAGATTCAGATGCAGCCTTGCTGGGCCGTGATGGCTACTTTCAAAGAAGCGATCGCCGACGATTGGGTTGGCGCTTTTGTTCACGATTCGATTTTGACCTGGGCGGCAAGGAATAGCACCAAGCCCGGTCGTCCTGGCGACGCCGAGCACTTGTTGCTTCATGCCGGACACGAGTGGACCGCGGAAAACTGGGAGCGAGATCCGGGCGAAGTCGCACAGGAGGTATTGGCCGCGTTTTGGGAGAGCTCCGCGATCCAACATCAAACGCCGATCCACTTGCAGGCTCATCGTTGGAAGTACGCGATCCCGATCGACGTGCCTCAGCAGCGATGTTACTTCGACGCGGATTCTGGCATCGTGGCGTGCGGCGATTGGGCCGGCGGACCCCGCGTCGAAGGTGCCTTTCTAAGCGGCATGGCAGCAGCCGGAAGGATTCTTGGCAGCTTGAAACCGGTACCAGTATCGAAACAGATGCGGCTGGAATTCTGAGATGCTTTTGATTCCAGGCACAGTCTGCGTAAAGCAAACTCCAGCTAACCCTCTCAATATCAACAAATAGCTTGTTCAATACACGAGATTTCGCAAGATTTTGCGACTAAGCGAGACGAGGCTCCCTTAATGGCCAGTACTCTTGTATTTCATGTCATTATTGCTTAAACTGATCTTTATTATAAAGAACAGTCCTTTACCAATTCGAATAAGTTTTTACTGATTTTTATCTTTTTAAGCGGAGTTAGCAATGAAGTGTTCAAGGAGATCAGGATTCACGCTAGTGGAACTCTTGGTCGTTATCGCCATCATCGGCATTCTGATTGGAATGTTGCTTCCTGCTGTTCAGCAGGTTCGGGAAGCGGCACGTCGCACCCAGTGTTTGAACAACATGCGGCAAATCGGTTTGGCAGCGCTGAATTTTGAGTCTGCCCATATGCACTTTCCAACGAGTGGCTACAAGAACTCGAGAAGATACTGGCACCCTGACGTTGGCGGTGGTCCAGCGAACTTTGACGGTGCTCCTGAGGAAGGGGCGGGTTGGGGTGTGCAGATCTTGGCCCAGATTGAGCAAGGGAATCTCCTTCCACTTCGGGTCAATGGGTTTAATGGCACAGATCCCGTGACGGGTTTGACCATGGCTGAAATTTCAGTTCCCGCCTACGTTTGTCCCTCACGTGGTCCTCGACTGGTACAGCTTCCCAACGGTGCTGCTTTCGCGCCGTCAGACTACGCGAACTTTCGTGGCTCGGTCGTGAACTTGCCCGGGCGACCCACATCGCCTGCGCAACGCCGCCAAGGAATCAATGCATCAAGCGTGGACGTCCCTTTGGCATTTCATAGAGGGGTAATCGCGAGGAGCGGTAACTTTTTCGATAACAATCGGCTTCGAACTGACTCTGACATCGCAGAGTACATTGATTTCTCTGAAGTAACATTTGCCAATGTTTCGGACGGCTCTTCAAACACAGCTATGTTCTTGGAGAAATCTGCTGACGCCCGCAATTACAGTGCTGTCTCGCCAAGAAATCAACAGTTCTCGGTTTTCGGTGAGTACGGTGGTGCGTTTACGCCAGATTATCCAACCAACAGTCGTGAATTGCGTCGGGGCCTCAGGCCTGACAACGACATACGTGTCATTAACGACCCAAGTAGCAACGTCCTGTTGGAGCGTGATTTTGGTTCGGCTCACCCGGGCACGACTTCGACGGTTTTCGCTGACGGTTCAACTCATTCAGTCGGAAATGATGTAACACTCCCGGTTCTGTTTGACGTCCTTGTCAGAGACGACGGTTTCATTCTGGACTTCGACTCGCTGTAGTCCTTCCTAGGAAGAATTTCACAGTGGTTTATTCTGGTTTTCAGAACCATGGCCGCATCACAAGAGACTTGCATTTGTTGCAAGTCTCTTTTTTTGTGGATTCGGGTGATTTGAACCCGGATTATTCACGACGACGGGCGTTGATTCTACGTTTGGCCAACCGGAGCAAGGGAAAAGCTGAAATTCAACAAGAAATGTGAATCATCCGGTAGATGAAAACCACAGCGATCGTTTCATCGCATCAGAGTCGCGGATCACTGTCGCAACTGATTCTAACGCCCACGCCTCGTGAATAATCCCGGTGAATAACTCCGGATGAGAACTGCCAAAAACCGTTGCCTGTGTCCGAGCCTAACCACCAGTTGGAAAGATCTCCACAAGCCGCGTTGAGACTTTGTCCCAGTGGCCGGCAGCAGCCTCGAAGTCCACCTGCATGATCTTCAGTTTCTTTTTGGGTTCAACACGGCTGCGCGTTTCCACATCGTTGGCCAAGGGAATTTGAGCGCTCTCTCCGGCGGCGAGGCGCTGTTCAACCCCGGCGGACAACAATCGGTTCACCAGCTTGATCGCCCGGTCGGTGTTGGGACCGCCACGGATCACGCAGAGCGTGTTGGGGATTAGCAGCGTGCCGAACTGGGGATCAGCCTGGTCGGGAAACACGATGGCGACCGGTTTCGCGTTCTCGATTTCGATAATGGCATCGTCGGTGTCGGTCAGGCCGAAAAGAAATTCGCCGCTGGCGACTTTTTCGGCGACTTGCTTGTTGCCACCAACGACGGTGCTGTTGGCGGCGATATTGCGGTAAAGATTTTCAGCGGCCTGAAAGCCCAAGCGATCGAACATGACGGCGGCGTGGGTCGCGCTGGTGCCAAAGAGCGGTCGTGCGACGACGCATTTGCCTTTCCACTTTTCGTCAGCAAGGTCCAGCACCGAATCCGGCCAGGCATCGGCAACAGGAAGCTTGTCCGTGTTCACGAGCAGGACTCGGGCCCGGGCCGCAAAACCGTACCAGTCCTTTTTCGCGGACACAAAATCAGCCGGATAGCGATCAGCAGCGGGAGACGGGAAGGCTTTGAGGAGACCCGCTTTTTGAAGTCGGAGGGTGTGGAGAATCTCGTTGTTCCAAAAGACATCGCAGCGAGGGCGATCTTTTTCGGCAACAATTGCGTTGGCCAGGCCCACGGTTTTGTTGGATTCGACGTCGAAGCGGGTCAGGACGCGAACGTCCAGTTCTTTGCCGATGTCGTCGAGAATCGGTGCGGAGAACTCACGGTCGAGGGCTGCATAGACGATGACTTCGTTGGGATGGCTTTCGATGCAGCCAACCAACAGAATCGCGGATAATGAAAGTAAGATTGCAATCAGTCGCACGCTTGTTTCCCGCGAGAGTGGTTTGCTTCTATGATAACTGGTGAACCGATTGCAGGTTGGCATTATTGTGCTGCGGCGAAAAGGTGCCCAGTCTACCCCCGGCCAGCAACGAACAAACACCACCACGACAGTCCGCTTACCCATGATTCGAATTGCCGGTTTCATCTTCTTTTGGTTCGCCGCTGCGTTGTCAACTGATGCGGCGTTGGGTTTGCAGACGATGCGCGACATTAACCCCGACGTTCAGCCACCGATGCGGATAGATGAAAAGCGTGTCGCTGCCGCAGGAATCCGTGTTGTTCAGGGAAAGCACGTCACGCTGTATACCGATTTGCCGGCCTCGGAAATGATCGATGGGTTGCCCGTGGTCTTTGACGCAGCGGTTCCCAAATGGTGTGCGTACTTTGGTGTCGAAGTGAAAACGGCTGAACCCTGGCGGTTGAGCGGATTCGTGATGCGGGACAAGGAACGCTTTGAAAAGGCGGGCTTGATACCGGACGAGCTGCCACAGTTTCCCGCTGGCCTCAATCGCGGTCATGAGTTCTGGGTGTTCGTGCAGCCAGACGAATACTACACACGGCACTTGATGATCCATGAAGGGACGCACGCGTTCATGGGGTGGTTTTGTGGTGGGCTCGGTGCGCCCTGGTATGCCGAAGGGATGGCAGAACTGTTGGGGCTGCATCAATGGAAAGACGGTCAGCTGACGTTGCCGTTTCGGCCAACGAGCAAGCTGCAGACTTCCGGGTGGGGACGGCCCAAGCTGATCCGGGATTGGATCGCGGAGAATAAAAATGGGAAGCAGCGGAAGACCTTGGGCGATGTTTTGAATATGCCCGATCGGGCGTTTCGCGATGTGGAGAACTACGCATGGGGTTGGGCGGCGTGTGAGTTTCTCGGTCGCCACCCGCTGGCTCGGGAAAAGTTTAGCCGGCTTCCGGAGCAGGCAAAACTTCAGCCACGAAAGTTCAACGCGATGTTCAAGCGGATATTTGACACAACCGCGGAGGTCCTTGAGCGGGACTGGACGTTGTTTATTCGCGACATGGATTACGGGGCCGATGCGGCCCGGTCGGCACTGAGCGAGCTGGAGGCAAGTGCCGATGGAAAGTTTCGTCTGTCAGCGAACCGGTCTTGGCAGTTTCTGCCCACGCCGGTCAAAAAAGGCGAGCAGTTCGCGGTCAAGGCATCGGGTCGTTTTACGCTACGGGGCGGTGACGCGGCGGCCAAAGCGTGGCGGTGCGAGGCCCGGGGTGTTTCGATCGAGTATTTTCGAGGCCGAAAGCTGGGTGAGCTTCAGGCTTTTGTGGTGCCAGATGGCGGTCCCGATGTCGTCATGGCCAAGCTCTGCCAAAGCGATCCGATCCCCGTCGGCCCGGCCAAGGTCGTGACTGCCGACACAGATGGGCTTTTGTGTTTCCGAATCAATGAGTCCCCCGCCGAGATGGCCGATAACGAGGGCTTTTTGGAATTGGCCATCGAAAAAGTTCGTTGAATGCCGATAATCTTTGACACCCGATTGGGAGACGCGCCGGTTTCGGTGTTTGGGCTGTTGCCCGTTTTGTATCCACTGTTTTGAAAAATTAGAGTCCCTTCTCAAGCGGCTACCGCTGCCAGAAGAAGGGTGATGGAAGTGACGCCATGAATCTTCAGACGCAAGACCAAGAGATTTTTGACCTGATCCGTGCCGAAGCGGTTCGCCAGCAGGATGGCTTGGAAATGATCGCCAGCGAAAATTACACTTCGCCCGCGATCATGGAAGCCACCGGCAGCGTGCTGACCAACAAGTACGCCGAAGGCTATCCCGGCCGTCGCTACTACGGCGGCTGCGAGCACGTCGATGTGCTGGAGAATGTGGCCAGAGATCGTGCGAAAGAACTGTTCGGCGCGGAAGCTTCCAACGTCCAGCCCAACTCGGGCTCGCAGGCCAACCAGGCGGTTTACCTTTCGGCGCTCGATGTGGGCGACACGGTTCTGGGTTTGGACCTGGCTCATGGCGGGCACCTGACCCACGGCATGCACCTGAACCTGTCGGGTAAGCTCTACAACTTTATCAACTACGGCGTCACCAAAGACTCCCACCGGATCGACTTTGATCAGGTCGCTGCCCTGGCCAAAGAGCACAAGCCAAAAATGATCGTGGCCGGAGCGAGCGCTTACCCGCGCGAGATCCCACACGAGAAATTCAAGGAAATCGCTGACGAAGTCGGGGCGCTGCTGTTCGTCGACATGGCTCACTATTCGGGCCTGGTGGCCGGTGGCGTGCACAACAGCCCTGTACCGCATGCGGATTTTGTGACTTCGACGACGCATAAGACGTTGCGTGGACCGCGCAGCGGAATGATTCTGTGCAAAAAGAAATGGATCAAGAAAATCAACTCGGCGGTCTTTCCCGGAATGCAGGGTGGTCCCTTGATGCACGTCGTTGCCGCCAAAGCCGTTTGTTACGGCGAATGTCTCAAGCCCGAATTCAAAACGTACGCGCAGCAGATCGTCGACAACTCAAAGGCGCTCGCTGAATCGCTTCTTTCCGGCGGCATGACGCTTGTCAGTGGCGGAACGGAAAACCATCTGTGTCTGGTCGACGTGACAACATCGTTTGGCATCGGCGGCAAAGACGCCGAAGCGGCGATGGACAAATGCCACATCACCGTCAACAAGAACATGATTCCGTTTGACCCGCGCAAACCGATGGACCCCAGCGGAATCCGCATCGGCACCCCTGCCCTAACTAGCCGCGGGATGGGCGTCGATCAGATGAAGCAAATTGGCCAGTGGATCGTGACAGCTCTCAAGAGCGCCGACGATGAGAGTGCCCTCGAAGGCATCCGTTCGGGCGTCAAAGAAATGTGCGATCAGTTTCCTGTTCCTGCGGCAGCAATGCTGGTGTAGGTGGACAAAATCAATTCAGGTGTTCAGGCACGTTTTGTTTGTTGATCGTTGTCAAATTCGGGTTCAGTTGTTGATACTGTTCGGCAGTGAGCCAGTGGGCTCCGTATCAGTCTTGCATCGAAGACCTCTGAAGCTCCTTGCCATTCTAATTGGTGATTGGTGCTGTCGCTGCTACCAGGCTGGGCGGTGTTTTGGAGTGCCGATACAATCCGTAGCATGAAAGTGATCTCGCTGCAATCAGGAAGTAACGGCAATTGTTTTTATGTGGAAACGCCGCGGTACGAAAATTCGCCAGCGGTGCGTTTGCTGTTTGATGCCGGGATTTCGGCACGGCAGGCACAATTGCGATTGGCCGACCACGGAATGGATATTTGCGATGTCGACGCGCTGTTGATTTCGCACGATCACAGCGACCATGCGAAAAACATGGCGATCTACCAGCGAAAGTTTGGCATGCCGGTGTATCTCACGCGGCGGACTTTGGCGGCGTCGCAGCGTTTTGTGAAAAACGGATCGATGGATAAAGTCCGCCTGTTCACTGCCGGTGCAACGTTGGCGTTTGGAGATGTGGCGGTGCACACCATTCCGACGCCGCACGATAGTGCCGATGGGGTGGCGTTTGTGGTCGAACACGGTGGGCAGCGGGTCGGGATTTTGACCGATCTCGGGCACGCCTTTGAAGGGCTTCGCGAAGTCCTTGAATCGCTTGATGCGGTGATTCTTGAGAGTAACTACGACGACCAGATGCTCGAGCACGGCCGCTATCCGTATCGGCTCAAGCAGCGAATTCGCGGCGCCGGCGGTCATCTTTCGAATGAGGACTCCGCCAGGCTGTTGCATAGCGTTCACGGTGCGGGAAAGAAAGGTCGTTTGCAGTGGGCCTGTCTGTGTCACCTTTCAGAGGACAATAACACTCCGGAAGTCGCGCGGGAAACGCATCGAAAACTGTTGGGTGATTTGCTTCCAATTCACGTTGCGCCCAGGTACCAGACAAGCGAAGTTTTCGAAGTGAAAGTGGAAAAGGCGTAGGCCGATTTACTGAGTAATTACTGAATGTTGAACCAGAGACAGCGCGAAAACTTCTTTCCCAATGGCGTCGCGCTACTAACCCGAGGCCTCACGGCCAACGGCTCACTTTTCTTGCTCAGCCGATCAGTTTCGCGTAAAGGGACTCATAGGTTTTCGCACTCGCGCTCCATGACCAGTCGCGGCTCATCCCCCGGTTGACCAGCCCGCGCCAGTTCTCTTTGTCTTGGTAGTACATCCGCGCCGCTCGCTGGAGCGTCTGGTCGAGGGCTTCAACCGAAAAGTCTTCGAATGTGAATCCGTTGGCGGTTTCGTTGCCCAAGGTTTCCAGGCTGGCATCGATCACCGTGTCGGCAAGACCACCGGTCTTTCGAACCACCGGAACGGTCCCGTAAGCCATCGAGTACATCTGATTGAGCCCACAGGGTTCGTACTCGCTGGGCATCACGAACATGTCGCTGGAAGCTTCGATCTGGTGCGCCAACTCGTTCGAGAAACCCAGCGTCAACGCGAGCCGTTTCGGAAAACGCTGTTGAAGCGACGAAAGCACCGCATGGTAGTCAGGGTCACCGGTGCCGAGGATGGCCCACTGGGCACGATTGTTTTCGTCTTCGAGCCACCGGCGCATCACCGGCAGGATCAGCGACCAGCCTTTTTGCGTTGCCAGTCGGCCAACGATTCCAATCAGCGGAGCACCGGCGTCCTGGTGCAGGCGGAACTGCTGCTGCAGCGCCGTCTTGCAGGCGGCTTTTCCGGCCGGCCACGAATTGAGATCAAACTGCTGGGCGATCAGTTCATCGATCGCCGGATTCCATTGCCGGTCGTCGATGCCGTTCAGGATTCCGCACAGGTCTTGGGCGCGGTGTTGCAGAATCGATTCGAGTCCACAACCCTGTTCGGGTGTTTGAATTTCCTGAGCGTAGGTGGGGCTGACGGTGTTGATCGCATCGGCAAACACCAGGCCCGTCTTCAACAGGTTGAGTCTGCCAAAGAACTCCATCTGCTCCCAGTTGAAGTGTCGCCAATCAAGGCCGGTGACGGTCATCTGTCCGGAGTCAAACGAACCCTGGTAGGCAAGGTTGTGGACGGTGATCAGTGATTTGATGTTTTCGTAGAGCGGATTGTGGTGGTATTCGAGCTTGAGCAGTGCCGGAATCAAACTGGTTTGCCAGTCGTTGGTGTGGATCAGGTCGGGACGGAGGTCCAGCAAGCGGATCGCTTCCAGGACGCCGCGGCAAAAGAAAGTAAACCGCTCGCAGTTGTCCTGGTAGTCCTGACCGTTTTCGCCATAGAGTCCATCGCGGTCAAAGTAATCGTTGTGACCGATCAACCAGAGTTTGACATTGCATCCGGGCAACCGGACCGCAGCAAGGGTGCCTTCTTCGACATGGTTGCCGATGGGAATTTCGAGTTTGTAGTCGGTGGTTTCGATGTCAAACTGGTCGGCATTCGCGCAGCGGTAGTGCGGCATGAACACGTCAATTTGGTGTCCGAGCTTTTCCATTTCGCCTGGCAAGGCACCACAGACATCCGCCAGGCCCCCGGTTTTTGCGAACGGAACAACTTCACTACTGGCAAGCACGATTCTCATCGCCTCAGGGTAGCATCGGACGGCAAACCTGAAAATCCGCTTTACAGAATCAGGCCGTCAGCCCAATCCGGGTATCGGCAATGGACTGATTAGGGCTAAAATTTGGCTTCCTCTCCACCCATAGCGACAACATGCAGCCGTTTGCCTACGAAAGAATCGACGAATCGACGTGGATGTATGTGTCTTCGTTTTTGATTCTTTCGTTCTTTTTCAAGTTTAATCGGATGTGGAGCATCCGGAATCTGGACCTGTTTTTGATCATCCTGCTGGCTCCCGGGCTGCTATTGATCCAGTCCGGGGTGCAGATCCACCAGAAGTTCGTCCAGTCTCAGGCGGCCGAGCAACTACGGCAAGGCGATCAGGATCGCTACGAAGAAACTCCCGTCAAACGAGCTTCCTTCGCCCAGAACGATGTGCCGGTCGCGCGACAGCCCCTTGCCGACGCCGATCCCGAGCCCACTTTGGAGGAAAAGGCACCCGCTTCGAGGTGGCTGGTTCAGCCGGGGCTCGATCGGCAACGGTTGGGTTATCTGTGGATGTTCGTAGTCGGTGGCCTGCTGCTGATTCGGATGCTGGTGGACCCTCTGTTCGAAAGACGACCGCTGCTGGAGCCCAATCTTTCGATCGGAGGGATGGTGTTTCTGGGTTTCAGTTTGCTGTTCTTTGTCCTTGCCAATGTGGCGACCTACAGTCCGGCCAAAGAAGACCTCCAAGAAGCCCGCAACGCCGTCAAGCTACTCAAACGCGAAGTCGCCAGTGACAGCGAAGACAAACAGTTGGTCCAGCGTGGGCCAGGTTACCGGTTGATGTACCTGCTGCCGGTGCTTTCCACGTTTCGGGACAGCGACGAGTTATTGAACAACGACGTGGATTCCGCCGTCGACCAGTACCGGCAGATTGTGGCCTCCAAGTCCGTGGCAATCACCAGCCAGATCCTGATCGTGCTGGGGCTGATTCTGTTCTGCTATTACCACTACAGCAACTTTCATATGGGCGTGGGCATTGCGACGATCTATATGTTGTTGCCCTACACGGCGATTTTTACAGGCAACGTGTTGCATTCGGTACCCGCAGCACTGCTGGTGTGGGCGATGGTGTGTTACCGCGTCCCGCTTGCTTCGGGGGCGTTTATCGGGCTGGCTACCGGGGTGAGCTACTATCCGCTGTTCCTGTTGGCGCTGTGGATTAGTTTTTACTGGGAACGCGGGTGGCGACGGTTTCTGATTGGCTTCTTTTTGGGGATCGGGTTTTGCGTGCTGGGGCTGATTTTTACTTCGGCCGATGCGATGGACTTTTTCCGTCAGTTGCAGGCGATGTTTGCGTTTTGGGTGCCCTACATGTCAGGATTGGGCGGCATCTGGGACCTTGGCCCCAACCCGATTTATCGCGTCCCCATTTTGTGCGGCTATGTGCTGTTTTGCATATCATTCGCGGCCTGGCCCAGCGAAAAGAACCTCGGCACGCTGGTGGCTTATTCCGCTGCGGTGATGGTGGGGGTTCAGTTTTGGCACGGTTTCGGCGGTGGGCTGTTTGTTGCCTGGTACTTGCCGCTGGTGTTGCTGGTTGTTTTCCGGCCCAACGTCGTCGGAAGAGTGGCGTCCACAGAAGTCAGCGAATTTCGTGGCAACACGGCGACCACGTAGTGCCCCTGTTGCGTCTTGGATTTTCTGGGTAGCGCACCAAGTAGCACGCATCTCCGAGGCGTCAAAGTCAACTCGAAGAGGCTGCGATTCTATTCACCGCAATGCCAATGCTTTTCCTTTGGCAATGTCAGCAGCGCGCAGCCCTCCCCGACGGTGAACCGCCGACCCTCCCGGTGGGCCCAAAGGGCCCAAAGGGAGGGTGATCGAAAAGAGCTTGTGCCAGCAATTTTGTGCTGGCAGATCGCTGGCAGGGGTTGCCGCAGGTTTTTGTGGTTTCGGGGTGCCTCACGCGGATTGGGATTGTTTGCTATCAGTATTGTAGGGGTTTGTTCCGTTTTGGTTGGCGAAGTATCGGTTCAGAATGGGCTCATTGGTTCACTCTGGCTGAGATAGTCGGATCGCAGTTGCATCACCGGCTCGCTGGTGGAGCGTTTCCAGAACCTTGATGCGGCGGTTGATCTGCTTGACCGTAGACTCGATGTGATCGCTGGTTATCGGCAAGCCGCCTCGTCGGTAACTCGGGTAGTCCATATGGCTGGTGTTGTTGCGAAAGTAATTCAACGCGTGGGCGACGTGGTAACGCTCGCTCTTGGTGTCGTCCTTGTCGGGCGGACCGTGGACGTGCTGAAACGTCACCCTGCCAGATCAACTGAGCCCACTTCTGATAAGTCGGCTAGCCGTCTTCGATTGCCGCAGTACTCCTCGCTTCGACGCAAGGACAGTCGCAGGTCGGGCAGGCGTGAGTCTGCCAAGCCTGATCCACTTCCGACGAAGAAATCTCCGGAGAAGAATTTATCTGTTTCAATTGATTTCGGTGCCCTTCGTGGTCAGCTGAGCATCGGAGCGGTGCTCGACGAGCTGGGATTCGAGCCAGTCACAGTTCATGGCTCTCAGCTGCGAGGCGTCTGTTCTTTGCATGGCAGTCGTCGTGGCACATCGAGATGCTTTTCGGTGAACACAAAAAAGAACGTGTTCCAGTGTTTCAAGTGCGGCAATCACGGCAACGCTCTGGACTTGTGGACTCGCGCAACGAATCAGAGCATCTACGATGCGGCAATCGACATTGCGAGGCGTATGGGCATCGAACTGCCGGTCAATGAGCACTGCAAAGAACAGAGAAAAGAGGAACCCGTATCAATTCCTTGGTTGCAAGCCGTGACAAAGCTCGCTAGCATCGACAACTCGACTGGGGCAGAACTCAAATTCAACTAACTCAAACAACAAAATTTTCCAGTTCACGCTGAAACGGTACATTACCACCAAACAAGAAGACAGGAACTAAACGATGTCAAGACGAATCAAAATTTTGGCTATTCATGTAACTATTTTTCTAATCTATGGATTCCTAACCCCGGATTATTCACGAGGCGTGGGCGTCAGAATCAGTTGAGACAGTAATCCGCGACTCTGATGCGATGAAACGATCGCTGTGGCTTTCAGCTACCGAATGATTCACATCTCTTGTTGAAATTCAGCTTTTTCCCTGCTCCTGCTGGCCAGACGTAGAATCAACGCCCGTCGTCGTGAATAATCCGGGCTAACGCTGCCAACCAGCGCCGCACAAGAATCTGATTCTATTCATACAGGGATTTTCATCTTCGAAGACTCAACGTTTTTCGATCCTGCAGAGCCGGAAAATGATGGAGAGTTGCTTTTCTTAATTCACCCAGAATTTGGCGAAGCCGACATAATTGATTCTGGGGAATTAGTGTATAGACCGTGGGAACTAAACGAGAGTTTCGATGACGAATTTTTCGCGATTGTATCCGAAGGTGACAATAGCTTCCGCGTGTGGTCGGGCACTTTCAATCCAGTTGCGAGCTCTGTTGTTTTCGAACCAACTGCCACTTATTGGGTCGATAGTCACGGCAACGCTGTGAATTCCACAGGATACTCATTAGGGCCTGTCAAAGGTTTTTTGAAGTGGCTCATCAAGAAACTTACCAAGAATAAGCCAAAAGCAAGACGCACGGACCACAACAGAGTAGACGAGTGGTTTCATCGAGAACAAGATCGCCGCAGAAGAAATGGACAGGACGCGATTGACAGTGATGTCGCACCGGGTGTCATTGTTGGAGCAGCGGCGGGTGAAATCATCAAGGATAGCATTCCCGTATACGGTGATTTGCGAGAAGTCCCCACTTTTCTCGACGAATGCCGGGGACTTGTCCAAGATGTTCGCAATTACTTGGATAGCTGCGACCACTTGCGAGAAGCCGAAGAAGAACACCGAGAAAATGAACAACCCGAAATCGAAGAGAGACGAAATGAGTGGCTCGAGTATTTGGAGCGAATGAGAGAACTGGATCCTAACCGTCGTCTTGGATAGGATGCTGAAAGGAACGGCAGGCGAGCGGCAACCGAGAGTAACTACTGCGATTTCTCGCGCGCCGAAACTGTCCTGCTTCACACTATTTTTCAACTACTGAAACCGCGCAACAGAATGCCGAATCGCCCACGTTTTTCGTGGGCGATTCTCTTATCGTCAACACACGGCACTCTTACTACGTTGTGTTAGCCCTAAATGCAGAGACGTGCGATGCTTAATGAGTTCGTATCTAGCGTCGTCGAAAGTTATTCGGCGAACATCGACCTTTATTCAAGTGTTACCCAGCTTCGAAGGCTTGGTGAATTCGAAAAAGCCACTACTCAATTGGAGGAGCACATAGTCGGGATTCCTTCGGTCAAGAAATCACTGGCTTGGCTTATTTTAGCGGAATTGTACGAATTTAGCGGTGACTTAATAAAGTTAAGAAAAGCGTGTGAAAGAGTAGATTCACTTGGCAACGAAACTGTGCGTTATCTTGACTACTATGTTTTGCAAATAGCGGGCGAAACCGAAAGGAGTTACCAGTCGCTTAAACTTGCTTATTCAGCCCTCCCTGAGGCCTGTTGTTTCAATCGAAAACATCATGAGATTGTCGCAATAACGATGGCCGATGAAGAATTAAGTCGTCGAAATTATGACAGCTCTTTCAAAATAGCAGATTTGGTTGCTGACCAAGCAACTTCTCCTGCGACTATAGACAGAGCTATGACGTGCATGATCATGAGTGCAACTGAAGCGAACTCTGCCAGCAAAGCAACGGCATCGCTACGGAACTCAGAAAAAGTCGATTTGGTTTCCGAAATCTACAAAAGGCGAATTGGGCATCCCATGCTGGAAGCGTATCGTACTTCGAATATCATTCTCTACTCAACGTTTTGCATCGCAACGAACAGCTTCGGAGAAGCGGTCGATCTCTTATCGGAAATTCTAGAATCAAGCGACGCGAGATGCACGTTCTTTCGACCTTTCGTTCGTGAGGCGTATATTTTTCGCGCGCAGGCCTATGAAGGGTTAGGCAAGGTTCGTCTTGCCGAGGCAGACATCAAAAAAGCTCGTTCACTCTCAGGTTGCGAGAGTGAGAAAAGCCGTTGGAGATTATTCAGTGCTAGAAGCGTTAAGTAATTGCAGCCGAAACGCGACGCTCGGCGGAGCGGGCAGCATTTGGCATCAGCCCGGATTATTCACGAGGCGTGGGCGTCAGAATCAGTTCCGACCGTGATCCGCGACTCTGATGCGATGAAACGATCGCTGTGGTTTTCATCTACTGAATGATTTACATTTCTTGTTGAATTTCAGCTTTTCCCTCGCTGCTGTTGGCCAGACGTAGAATCAACGCCCGTCGTCGTGAATAATCCGGACGCATGGCTGGTGTTGTTGCGAAAGTAAGTCAACGCGTGAGCGACGTGGTAACGCTCGCTCTTGGTGTCGTCCTTGTCGGGCGGACCGTGGACGTGCTGAAACATCACCCTGCCAGATCAACTGAGCCCACTTCTGACAAGTCGGCTAGCCGTCTTCGATTGCCGCAGTACTCCTCGCTTCGCCGCAAGGACAGTCGCAGGTCGAGCAGGCGTGAGTCTGACCCGCTGCCCGGTCGGAGCGATCAACCAGCTCACCACCGAGGAACTGGCGGGTGACTTCATCACCTATTTCGCAGACCAGTTCTTCAAGTTCGATAAACGCCACGGCTGCCTTGAGCCGCTGTTGTTCCTGCCTGGCGAGCTGTTGAACAACCTCGCCAATCCTGCTTTCCTACTTTTTAGTTCGCTATCCATAGCCATTTCTCCCAGTTTCAACCAAATCCGAGACAAGGATACGCAATTTCTGATAGCAACGCGGATTATTCACGAGGCGTGGGCGTCGGAATCAGCTCCGACAGTGATCCGCGACTCAGATGCGTGGTTTCGAAAAAGCAAAAACTGATCTGGGCCAGTGAACGGCATCCTGTTACGCTCCCGCCGAATTTTATTCCCGGAGAATCGTCGTGCAATCGTTCAAGAGTACCGCTTTCGCAGTTACCCTTCTCGCCGTTTCGTTCGCTCTTTACTGCTTTTCTGATTCAGAGAAAAAGCCCGATATGGAGCAGGATATTCTGAGTCCAGGCTTGGAAATCAGTGAAGGTGCGGTCCACATACCAGGCACTCAGGTTCCACCGTTGGACCTTCAGGTACCGCCTACGAACCCGGGTCCGCTTGGCGGCCTTGCGCAGCGGCCACAGCAACAAAATTCGATGCCGTTGATTGCACCGCGACAAAGAGTCCAGCCGCCCGCTGCTCAGGCGGGCTCCTTCCAGTTGGCTTCTTCGCCCAAGCTTCCGGCGATCGATTTGAAGCCACCGGCGATTGAGAATCGACGTCCTGCGATGGACCAGATCAGTGTTCCGGCATTCAAACCCGGCAATCCGCCGACGGCCTCTTCGTCTTTGGCTCAGAATCAGAATCAACTAACGCTTCCCGCTATCGACGCGCAGCCGCCGGCAACGCCGTCGAACGACCTTCCGCTACTTTCTCCTCCGGATGAACTTCCGGAACTCGCGCCGCCAGTTTCAGAACCCTCCGGGTCGGGCTCGAAAGAATTCACCAGTGCCAACAACTCACCCGAAGCCGCAGTTCGCCAGGCGGTGTCGCCATCGGCGACCGATCGCGATTTGGGATTGATCGACGCGCTCAAGCAGGATTTTGCGACCAAACCGATCGAGAGCAAAGCACCGGTAGCGACGTACAACTCACTCGCTTCGGCGGTCAGCGTTGACAACGTGGGCGGTGACGTGAGCAATGCTTCAAGTTTCAAACCACAACCTCCCGCACCGACCGCCAATGCGAAACCGGCCACCAATGCGAAACCGGCCACCAAATCCCAGGCGATCTGGGAGCAGGCTGAGCAACTGGTAGAGAAAAACGAACTGCGTACGGCGCTGGGTTTGCTGTCACGTTTCTATCGGGGCAACGAGATGCGCGGTCCACAGCGACAGAAGTTGCTTGGTTGGTTGGATGCTTTGGCTGCCAAAGTCGTCTACTCACCGGAGCACCGATTCGTCGCCAAACCCTACGTGGTCAAAGAGGGTGATACGTTGGCGTTGCTGGCCAGTCAGTGGCGGATACCGGCGGAAGTCATTTACAACATCAACCAGACGGCGTTTGCAGGATCATCCGAAGTCCGTGCGGGAATGGAGCTGAAAGTTGTCAACGGTCCGTTCAATGCAGAAGTCAGCTTGGACGAAAAAGTGATGACGCTGTACGTGAAGAATCTTTACGCGGGACGTTTTCCGGTTGCGGTCGGCAGTTCCGGTCAGCCCCGCGAGGGCACCTACCAGGTGATGGTCAAGTCACCCCAGGGCTACACCTGGCGAGACGCCAGCGGCAATGAGTATCCGCCCGGTCATCCGCAGAACCAGTACGGCGAATTTTGGGTCGGGCTTTCAGGAAGCCTGTGCATTCACTCGGTTCCTGACGGGACTCCGCACGGCCATCAGGGCTGCATCGGGCTCGGTCAAACCGACGCAAAAGACATCTACGGGATGTTGTCCAAGGACTCGCAGGTCACGATCGTGAAGTAGGCGGGTTACCAATAGCGCAATAGCGGTCTTGGCCACAGCAAATCCCTAATTTTCCATCAAATCAAACGCTTCGACGACCTTGCGGCGGTGCTTGGAACCGAACACCAGCACCATCAGTTGCGTCATCAGCTCGCGCTCGTCGCGGGAAAGAAATGCTTCTCCGCCACCGATCGCAGCGATCTTTGTGAACTCGTCCAGCGGTCGAGGCTTGCGGCAAGTAATCGTACTGACGACGCCGCGTTGTTGATGTCGAAAGTCAGACGCCATCTGCTGGCAGTTGCCCGTGGTGGCGATGTGCGGTGGCGCATCGCCGAAAATCAGGATGACCTTTCGGGCTGACCGTCGCCAGGAATTCTGATTGATGGCCCACTCCAGCCCCGCGTCCACCGATTCGGGCACGTTGCCGCCACCGGCCGCCGAGACGCCATTGAGAAACTGAATGATCTTGGCAAGTTTGTCCGTCAGAGGCTCGCCTTTGACGATGAACGCATCGCCTTTGTCGCGGTAAGTACAAACACTGATTCGGGTCCGCGGAATCAGGGCAAACAATGTGTTGCCGATTCGTTCGATTCTTTTCTTCAGCTCGCCGATCTCTTCGCCCATGCTGCCTGTTGAATCGAACACGATGGCGATGTCTAGGCCTTCCTTCTTCAGCCGCGAAACGAGTTTGCCGAAGTCTTCTCTGCCGCCGGCAAGAGCCGTTTCCTGGTTCAGCGATTCGATGTCAAACGAAAGACTGCCGCCTTTGGCAGGCGATCCGATCGTGATGTCGAACTCGTCCGCGGCGAGGGGACTTTCGGCCAGCGGAGTGAACAGCCCGTTTTCGAAACTGTCGATGGCGTCGTCGTTGACCGGGTTTTCGACTTGCACGTTGTCCAGTTGTTCGTCCGGTGTTTCGACCAGTTGCTCACGTGAAAGCTGACCGATCAGAATCTCGTCGCCTTCACCAAGCTCGCCGGTAGAAAAGTCTCCCCAGGGAATCAAAGCCATCGGAACCAGAGCCAACAAGTGAATCAGGATCGCGCTCAGCGCCGACAGAGAAGATTCCATCAACCGGCTGGGTGCTTCCAGTTGCCTTTCTTTGGCCCCGTACTGGAGACGCGATTTGGGAAGCATCACCTGCCCCTTGCAGTGCGGGCACTTGGCACGCTTTCCCAGTTGATCCGCTGTGATCGAAAAGGAGTCGCCGCAATGGATGCAGTAAATGTTCACGAGAGATTACCGGAGCATGAGTTTCCGACTCCATTCTACGCCGCAAAGCCAAACAAGGGGCTACCTTGTCCGCTCGATTGCGGAAAACTCGGCCCAGACGGGCATGTGGTCGGAAATGGACATCGCGTCGCGGAATCCAAGGTTGTACTCTTTCAGAAAGTCCACCACGCCACCATTACCGGTGAATTCCAGGGTGGCAGTTTGCTCGAACACGACGTTGTCGTACTGGGCGTCGTTCATGGTGTTGGTGGCCTGATCGGAGACGACCCACGTCATGCCCGACCGCTTGCGCAGGGCGGACAGGGCACGATCACCCGACTTAAAATCACCCACAAAGATAACGTCGTCCTCGCCGCGACCGTCTTTGCGGATCGCGTGGTGCAACTGTCCAAAGTAAGCCAACTCGTTGCCGGGCTGACGCTGTGCCAACTGGATATTGACCAGGTTAAAAGTGAAGGCCTGTTCCGGCGGCACGCCCGCAGTGCGAAACCAGCCAACCATCGGCTCACGAAGCAGCACATTGTCCGGATCGGCCACGGTGTAGTGATGGTCAAGGTTGACTTTGGCGGCGTTGAACAAAAACGCGTACTGCACCTGGTCGCGGGAGACTCGGGCGTGATCGGTGGCATACTGATACGTCGCCGTGCCGTTGCTTTGCCGACCGATTTCGGCGACGACTTCGTCCAGCCAGCCGGGTCGATGCCCGTTGACTTCCTGAAATGCGATCAGGTCAAAATGCAAACAGATGTCCGCCAGCACGCCCAGGGCCAGTTTCGGGTTGGGGTAGTCGTGGGCTCCCGAAAGCTTCAGTGAAGCGATCCGGATCCGATTCGCGAGCGAGCCGACGGCTGCTGCCGGGCCGGGGACGTTACCTTGTTGGTTGCCGGCCAGCGACGTTTGCGGATTGCTTGTCTGAATAAAGGCCCCGTTTTGGTATTGGCCGCCGTTGGCGTTGGGAAAGTGAGTTGCGAGGAAGTTGGAAAACCCGCCGGCTTCACGGATTCGATCCTGATTCATCAGAATCCAGATTCCGCCAACAGCCACCGCAGTTAGGAACAAAGTTGTAAGGAGCTTTCTCATGACCGATTTTTTATCGGCTATGCGGCGGGACGACTCGCGGACTCAGGTGGATGTGACGGATGTTCCGCCGGTCAACCCGCAGAACCGGTCGAAGCAGATCTGGCAAGCGCTGCGGTGGTTGTGACTTCCATCGCAGGAAGCCACAACCGCGACATCGCAACAGCGCAACCTCAACCCGGATTATTCACGAGGCGTGGGCGTGACTTTCAGTTCAGCCAATGGACGCCGCGTCAGTCCGGGTAAAATCGCTTGCCTGCACGTCATCGGCGGGATGAACCGAAATTTCCGAGGCGCACCCGGTGTCACGTTAGCTTTTGTGTGCTTCAACCCGATCGACGCCCGTCGTCGTGAATAATCCGGGCTTACGATTCGCTTTTCGCCCCGCGAAGTTTCTCGCGAATCGTCGCCAATCGTTTCGCCATTTCGGCTTCGAAACCACGGGGCACCGGCGTGTAGTATTCCCGATCGACACCCAAATAATCCTGCGCCGAAACACCGTCGGCTTCGTTGTGCGAGTACTGATAGTTCACGCCGTGGCCCAACTGTTCGGCGGCACCATAGTGCGCGTCGCGCAGGTGCCTGGGGACCGGCAGAGTTCTGTTTTCGCGGATGTCCTTGCGAGCCAAACCGATCGCGACTGTAGCCGAATTCGACTTTGGAGCGCAGGCCAGATAGATCACTGTCTGGGACAGCGTCAGTTGGCCTTCGGGAAGCCCAATTTGCTCGCAAGCCTGAGAGCACGCCACCGCTAGGGAAAGGGCCTGGGGGTCCGCGTTGCCGATGTCTTCGCTGGCCAGAATCACCAGGCGGCGACAGATGAAGCGAATGTCTTCGCCGCCTTCGAGCATCCTCGCCAGCCAGTACAGCCCCGCGTCGGGGTCGCTGCCACGGATGCTCTTGATCAACGCGCTGGCACAGTCGTAGTGTTCATCGCCGGTGGGATCGTATTGCACTGCCCGGGTCCCGACCGCTTCGACCATCGCTTCTTTGTCGACCACCGTGGGCACCACGGCAGGGCCCGCTGCAATGGCCGCCGTTTCGAGGATCGACAGCGCTTTCCTCGCGTCGCCATCGCAGATGTTGCACAGGTACTCCATCGCCTGGTCGTCAAGCTCCAGCTTGCTGCGGCCGTAGCCACGCTCGCGATCGGCCAGCGTGCGGCGAACGAGTCCTTCGATGTCTTCGGCGGTCAACGGTTCAAACTGAAACACTTGGCTTCGGCTCACCAGGGCGCCGTTAACTGAAAAGAACGGATTGGCGGTCGTTGCGCCAATCAAAGTCACCACGCCGTCTTCGACATCGGCCAGCATCGCATCCTGTTGGGCTTTGTTGAAGCGATGGATCTCGTCGATGAACAGCAGTGTCCCGCCCTGCCCTGTCGCCAGCTCGTCGCGTGCCTGAGCGAGGACTTCGCGAAGATCCTTGACGCCGTGCAGGACGGCATTGAGCTGGGCAAATCGGCGCTTGGTGGCCCGAGCAAGGATCCGGGCAAGGGTTGTCTTTCCGGTTCCCGGCGGTCCAAAGAAAATTACCGAACCGAGCCTGTCTGCATCGACGAGTTTGCGGAGAAGTTTGCCGGGTCCGAGAAAGTGCTGTTGGCCTGCGAACTCGTCAAGGCTCCGCGGTCGCATCCGTGCCGCCAGCGGTTTGGCGGCGTCCATGTTGGCTTGCTCAGATTTTTCGAAAAGGGACATGCCCACCATGATAGGCGAAAAAAGTGAGCCGTTGGCTGTCAGGCCTCGGGCCGGAACAACAAAAAGATTTGGCCATTGGTATGAATGCTGAACCAGAGCCTATGACCCGAATTCGCCAGAAATTGGACGCTAACAAGTGAGCCGTTGGCCGTCAGGCCTCGGGTGCCGGATGCGCAAACTCAAAACTGAAAACCGCTTCGACCCGGCCGCTTACGCGACTCGGCTCACAACAGCATCCGGCGCCGCCCATGGCCTTCACCCATCATTCATCCTGTTCAGGCAAGTGCCAGAAAACCGTCTTCGGTAGCGGTGTCCAGCAGCCGACTTTGACGCCCGCCGATTTTAACGCCTCTCCGGCCCAGCAGTTGCAGGTCCGAAACAAGTGGTAGCTGCCGTGGGCCTGGTAAAAGATATCGTAGTCACCAAAGGAAGCGCTCAGCTTTTGCAGATCGTCGTTTGAGTCGCGAGCAAAATGAGCTTTCACAAAAGTCAGCAGGTTGCGGTACTGGTCTTCAGAGACCCGTATCGACCTGACCTCCTCGCCCGTTTCCGGTTCGTAGCCCAACCCTACATGCATCACCGTTTCGGTTGGCCAGAACATCGCCTTGCCGATCGTCGAAACCTTCGCATCCTTCCACGTTGGTGTTTCGGTGTAGAACTTGCGGTCGCCCCAGCCAACCATCACGTGCGTCTGGCTGGTCGGCAATTTGGGAAAGCTTTCTTTGTCCAGAAAATCCCACCACGAAAATCCCGCTGCCTCGACCGGCAGGATCAGATCGGAGTGAAACGCTCCCGAGAAAACAAAAATCTCGACACCGCCCTCAGCGGGTGGCTCAAAATCCGAGTTGACCGGAAAGTGTCCAACGGCCACCGCGACGGCGTACACCGCCAGCAGCACCAGCAGGGTCGCCAGGCCGCGGAGCGTCCATCTGCAGAATCGTGGCAAAATGTTCAGCTTTTTCGGCATATTCGACTCGTTCGGCTCAGTGTGGCTCGGCTCAGTGTGGCAAAAGTCAGCTTTTTTACCATACGGAAATGATAGGGCTTTGTGCGAGGCGGCTGGTAGTTAAACTGGTGACGCTAACATGTCTTTGAAACGAAGCACTATTTTATTATGCCAAATACGACTCGCAATCGACCTTCTCGCTGTGTGATGGCCCGAATTTCCCGCAACGGTGAAAAGTATCAGGAAAATTTTACGCTCAGAGAATACCGAACCTGGAAGGCAGCCGAAGCTGCGGCTGACAAATGGGTCCGGAAAATGAAGCAGGAGCTTCCCCCTCAAAAGCCCGCCAAAGGACGTATGTCGAAACGGAACGAGTCCGGCGTCGTCGGAGTTCGAGCCTTTGTGGACAAATCCAAAGGCAGCCACTACTGCCGCTGGTACGCAAAATGGCCCGGCTGCCCCAACGCAGGCGGCGTGAGTTTTTCCGCAGATATCCTTGGCGATACCGATGCGTTCCTGTGCGCCTATCTGGCACGCACCCATGAAACGGTTGACCGCGAATGGGTTCTGAAAAAGCTCAAGACGTTTCGCAATACCAAAAAGGCCAAAGCAGTATTGAAGCTGAAACAGGTTTCGTTCGAGTAAACCCGGATTGGTCACGACAACGGGCGTTGATTCTACCTCTGGCCAGCAGGAGTAAGGCAAAAGCTGAATTTCAACAAGAAATGTAAATCGTCTGGTAGATGAAAACCACAGCGATCGTTTGATCGCATCAGATTCGCGGATCACTGTCTCAACTGATTCTGACGCCCACGCCTCGTGAATAATCCGGGGTAAAGTTGGAAGTCACTGAACCGGCCAGACTTTTGCCATTTTGGCGTTGAGCTCCCGATCTGCGGCGGACTCCTCGGGCAGATCGTCCTCATGATAGATCGCGTCGACCGGACATTCGGCGACGCACATCTCGCAATCAATGCAGGAATCGGGATCGATGTAAAGCATCTCCGGCCCAATGTGAAAGCACTCCATTGGGCAAACGTGGCTGCATCCCATATCCCGGCAGCCGATGCACGCCTGCGTTACAACATGTGTCATGATTTTCTCCAAAAGGTCTGATCCGGACAGTTCCGGTTGTTACAGGTAGTTCCGCAACGGGAACTCAATGCGGCCACGAAAAATGGAACCAAGCCAAATTTCGAAAATATTGCTTGATCGGTATCAATCCGGCGACTCGTTGGCAGCCAGTGAGATCTGGACGCGATACGCGATGCGGCTCAAAAGTCTGGCGCAGCGGCGGATCAGTCCGTCGCTTGCGGCAAAGACAGACCCCGAAGACGTTTTACAAACGACGTTCATGGAGTTTTTCGAAAAAGCAAAAAAAGACGAAGTCCACTGGCAGCAACGCGGTGACCTTTGGAGGTTGCTGGCCTCGATTGCGATTCACCATGTTCTCAGACAGGCCGAACGTTTCGCCGCTGCCAAACGAAACGTCTCCCGCGAACAACCCGCTGCGGAACTTTCGCTTGTGCAAAACGACCAGCAAATTGCCCGGCGAATGGACGCGATTCTGGAACCGCTCCTGAGCAACGATTCGATTCTGTCGACGGTCCTCCTTGGTCGGCTTGCCGGAAAGACGCTTGCCGAAATCGCCGACCAAACTGGCAAGTCCCAGCGAACGCTCAGGCGCGTTCTGCAAAAAGCCAAAATGGCGTTGATTGCCGATTCCGAAATTCAAACCGGCCTCGAAATCCCCGTCGCCGCCGACGAAGCTCTCTCTGCAAGATATGAGGACTATGACCTGTTGAAGTTGATCGGCGCCGGAGGTTTTGGCAAAGTCTACCTTGCACGGGACCGCATCAACGATTGCTTCCTGGCCATCAAAGCCCTCAAACGTGTTTGGATCGGCAACGCCGCCGCCGAAAGCCTCTTCCTTAACGAAGTCACCACGATCGCGGCGCTAAAGCATCCGAACATTGTTCGATTCCACAAAGCAGGTCCGCTGCCAAACGGTAGCTGGTTCATGGTGCTCGACTTTGCGGCCGGAAGCAGTCTTGATGCGATCGATTTCTCCCGAGTTCGTTCCCGTGATGCGGCAGACTGGATCCGGCAGATTGCTTCAGCGCTAACGTACCTTCATGGCCAGGGCGTGGTTCATGGCGACTTGAAACCCACCAATATTCTTGTGACCAACGGCGGGGCGCAGTTGATTGACTTTGGCTTTTCAAGGCAAACCGGCGACCGCAATCCGCAGTGGTACGGCGGGACTCGCCAGTACGGTGCACCCGAAAAACAAAGCAGCACAGCGGCCGACGTTTACTCGTTTGGCAAAATCATCCAGTACGTTCACCGCCAAATTCAGCCCTTGGACGCATCTACCAACGACGCATTGAATCACTTGATCCGCGACGCTTGCGCCAACGAACCATCCGATCGGCCATCCAGTGCTGAAATGTTAGCCGTGATTCAGTCATCCATCTGAAAGCGAAAGCAGCTGGGACGATTGTACTGGTTTAAATTCTCGCTAACGCGTCGGGTAACCTGAGGCTAACTCCGTTTGAGCTCGACAAAAGGGAACTTATTTCGTGACAAATCCGATGAGACTTTGAACCCATGGATTCCAGAAAGCAGGTAATTCACAATGCGCGTGAAATCGCAACGTTGCACCGCTGCATTCGGGAGACACTTTGTTTCCGCGATGAGGGGCCAGAGCAAAATGCTCAATGGCGGGAGGCATGCAGTGACTTTCATTCGAAGTACGATGAGTTGGCGTTTCCCGGTGGGATCCACGGGGCACGTGAACGGATGCGGGCAGGTGATGATGCTGCAATCGAATACGCGATAGCGTTTCTTGAAGTCAGGCCTTATTTTTTTCGATCCGGCTACATGTACAAAGACTTTATGCGGGTTTTACGAAACTGTCCGCTTTCTGCGCCACAGCGCAGGCGTTACGATGAAGTCCGAGAAAGGTATTTGGTGTACCGAAAAACACGGCGGCGTACTTGACGGAATTACTCGCGACGACGGGCGTTGATAGCTGTTTAAGCCGAACACTTCTGCGGCTGAGCCCGCCCGCTCAAGAACGATTGTTTCCCAAAATAGGACCAGCGACGGGATGTCGGTTAGAGTTCAGTTGGCCAAAAAAAGAGGACTCTGATGACTGATAAAGCAATGAGCGCTGCCATCGGTGCTTGTCCGCTGGACTGCCCCGACGGATGTTCGTGGATTGTGGAACTGGAAGACGGACAGCCGAAGAAGCTGCGCGGCAATCCCGACCACCCATTCACCGGAAAGACGCTGTGCGCCAAAACGCTCAAGTACCTCGATGAAGTCAACCACCCGGAGCGATTGCTGTATCCAATGCGACGCGTGGGAGCCAAAGGCAGTGGCGCGTTTGAGCGTATCTCGTGGGATGAGGCGATCGACGAAATTGCGGGCAAGCTGCAATCGGCGATTGATGACTTTGGCAGCGAAGCCATCCTGCCCTATGCCGGCACCGGCACGGTGGGGCTCATTCAGGGAATGCTGGGAGGCGGAAAGCGGCTGTTTCATGCCCTGGGCGCGTCGCGGCACAATCCCAACATCTGCTCCATGGCCGGACATGCGGGGATGAAGTACACGATGGGGTCGGCGGCGGGAATGGATCCCGAAGACCTGACCGAATCGAAACTGATTTTGCTGTGGGCAACCAACACTGTTGAAACCAATCAGCACCTGTGGCCTTTCATCAGGAAAGCCCAAAAAGAAAACAACGCCAAAGTCGTCAGCATCGATCCGATTCGAACCGAAACGGCAAAGCGAGCCGACTTTCACTTGCCGCTGCACCCGGGGACCGACGGTGCCTTGGTGCTTGGTTTGATCCACCAACTGGTTCGAACCGATGCTGTCAACGCGGACTACCTCGGCCGCATGACTGTGGGCTGGGAAGGCTTTCGCGATACGGTCGTGAAAGAGTTCTCAGTCGAGAAAGCCGCCGAGGTCTGTCGTTTACCCGCAGACGACATTCGCAAACTTGCAGCGTGGATCGCCGAAAGTCCACCCATGGGAATCAAGACCGCGATGGGTTTGCAGCAGCATCGGGGCGGCGGTCAGGCGGCGCGGGTGCTGTCCTGCCTGCCGGCGGTGATGGGTTCTTTCGAACGACCTGGCGGCGGAATGGTCTACTCGACCGGACCCACCTACAAGTTCAACTACGACGCACTGTGCCGACCGGACTTGCAACCTGGCGGCCCGAGGCGTGAACTTGCCATGACCCGCCTGGGCCGAAGCTTGTTGGAGACCGATGATCCGCCGGTCAAGTTCCTGTTTCTGTGGGGTGCCAACCCGGTGGCTTCCAACCCCGGTCAGGGCCGCGTCCGCAAAGGCCTGGCCAGGGAAGACCTGTTCACGGTCGTCATCGAGAACTTTCGCACCGACACCGCCGACTACGCGGACATCATCTTGCCCGGGACGATGCAGACCGAACACGCGGACTTGCACGATTCGTTCAGCCACATGTACATCCAGTGGAACGAGCCCGTTGCGGAACCGCGCGGCGAGTGTTTGCCGCACACGGAGATCTTTCGCCGCGTGGCAGCGGCGATGAATTTGAGCGAGCCCGCATTGTTTGCTGACGATGAAACCATCGCTCGCGAGTTGTTGGATTCGGGTCATCCGGCCATGTCGCCAATTTCACTCGAAAGCCTCAAAGAGCGTGGCTGGGCGAGGCTGAACTATGAGCGGCCCTTTCTTCCTTTTGTGCGGTCGTTTCCGACCGCTTCGGGCAAGTTCGAGTTTGAGTCCGCCGCAGCGGAAGCCGATGGCCACGGCCGGTTTCCCCACTTTGTTCCGCCCCGTGAAGCCCTCAAGTCCGGGCCCAAGAACTCGTTCGCGCTTGTCACATCGGCGAGCAAGCGGATGCTCAATTCGATCTATGGAAACCGCAACCGCAACGCAGCGGCGGGTTCAATCACGATTTCGATTCACCCCGGCGATGCGGATCGGCTTTCTCTGTCCGACGGTTCCAAAGTCCGCGTTTTCAACCAGCGCGGCGAGTACCGCGCGGTTCTCATTTGCGACGACAAAGTCCAACCCGGCGTAGCGCACACACCCAAAGGATACTGGCCACGGTTCAATGGCGGGGCCTCCGCCAACGCGGTGGTCGCAGAGGATTCGGCCGACATGGCAGACGGTCCGATGTTCAAAGACATCCGCGTCGAGATCGAAGCTGCCAGTTGAAGCAGAATAGAATAATCTCGACGGGCTTCGGGCTCGCTGACGGGTTTTCAAGTTGACACGTTTAATTACGAAGCGGTGACATGATTTCCAAATCCTGTCGCCGCTCGCGGCTTGCGGGGTTTTGCGGATCGATATCCCCGCGCTGACGCATTGGGCACAACCTGTCTCCGCTTCCCGGCTGGCGATGGGCAACTTCAAAACTCACCTCGACTGGATCCAACGGCGCCGTTCGCAATCAGAATGCAAATCCGCCAGGTGAAAACAGGTGGAGTTGGATCCTGTCGAAGTGTGAAATTCCGACTAAAGACGGTACTACTAACAGCACAGCTGCTTTTGGAGGCCTCTTGCCTGGCAGGTTGACAGAAGCGGCTCTCCTGTCTCAGGAGCCAAAATTCTCTTCCCCTGACACTCTAGGGAAGTGCCCTTACGATGGCTTGCATAGACATTCTTGGGGAGCCTCTTAAGGGGCGAGGTCCGCGTGTCTCAGAGGCAGGGAAATTGATGGCAAAGAAAGCGAAAACAAAACGAAAAGCAGACTTGCTACAGGGGACGCTCGACATGCTGATCCTGAAAAGCCTGGTAGCCGGGGCCCAGCACGGGTATGGGGTCGCAAAGTGGATTCAGGAGACCACGTCTGACTCGCTCACGATCGAAGAAGGGTCCCTGTATCCGGCTCTTCATCGAATGCAAAAACATGGTTGGCTGACGTCCGAGTGGGGCGTCTCGGATTCGAATCGAAAAGCCAGGTTCTATCGGTTGACGCGATCCGGACGCGCCCAGTTGAAAAAAGAAGTGCATGCCTGGGAACAACTTGTCAGTGCAATCGGAATGGTGTTGAACTCCAACATCGCGGAGGCAAAACAATGAACCTGTTGGCAAAGTTAAAAGAGTTATCGGACTACGTTAATACGCCTTTGTTGGTCAACGCAGAACAGGCACGCAACGAACTCAAAGATGAAATCGAGTTTCATCTGGAATCCAGTGCCAAGGACCAACTCCGATCCGGTTTGTCAGTCGATGAGTCCGTTCAGGTTGCCAAAGAGCGCTTCGGCGACGTCAGCGCGGTGGTTCGTGAGTGCGATCAGGTCTTTGGGTCAGGGTTGATGTTCTGGCACCGCCTGCATCAGTGCATTACCGTTGCCCTGGTCGCTGCGGTTGGATGGCTTGGTTGGTACGTGATGGGATTGCAGGAAAAGTTCGCCGATACAAACCTGGTTGCGGCAACGGGTTATTCGATACGTTCCACCGATGGCGACCTGCGGGGCGACGTGATCGGAGAAGACGGACGTCCGGTAAGTTCCGCGCACGTGTTGGCAGTGGTGAAGTCCTGGCCGCCCAACGGGTATCGCCAACAGTCGTACATGACGACGACGGGCAAGGATGGAACTTTCGAAATCCGCGATGTGTATTCGCCAAATCACGATTACGAAGTTCAGGTTTCGGCGATCCAGAACGGATGCGAGTCGCATTGCAAATGTGGGGACCGGGCAAGGTCTGGTTTGACGATCTCAAAGTTTCATTCACCGGTGAAGCAGCCGGCGCCGCAGCAGAACAAAAGGCCCCGCTCAAAAACCAGGTGGACGTCGAAATAGGTGAGCATGTCGGGCAATATCTGAACCTTCCGGCACTCGGTGACGTTCCCGAATCAGGAGCCGGATTGCTGGTCGTGCTGCCTGGTGGAGGTGGCGGCGTGGACTTTCATCCATTCGTCAGGAACATCCAGGCTCAGGGTCTACCGGGGGACTTTGCCGTCGCCCAGCCGATTGCCAGAGAGTGGCGACCCGGACAGATGAATCGAATCGTCTGGCCCACAGAAATGAGCAAAGTCGAATCAATGGGTTACTCCACCGAGCAGCTCGTCGAAGCCGTTATTGCGGACGTATCGGAAGTCAAAGCGGCCCAGCAGAAACTTGCCCAGGCAAAGCGAAAGTCAGCAAAAAAGTAACTTTCGGGGCATTCAGTTGCCTGCGTTGTTGAACTGCGGTCATGGTGCGATAGAACAGTTGGATCGCAACGTGAATCCGGAATTCCATGAAAAGCAAAGTTGACCGGAAGGCCATGGCCTTCAACATCGATGACACGACCGGTGTCGAGCACACGCTGAGTGATTCGGCGGGTCGCTGGTTGTTGCTTGTCTTTCACCGTCATCTGGGCTGACCACCCTGCCGGGCACATCTGTCGCAGTTGCGGCAGGGAGAAAATCAGTTTGAAGAACGTGGCGTCCAGGTCAAAGTCGTTTCTTTTGATTCGCCGACAATGGGAAAAACCTACGTCGAAGAGATGGGTTTGCGGTGGCCCTTGCTTCTGGATGAAGAACTGGATCTGTACAAGGCCTACGGTTTCGAAAGAGCAACGCTTGCCAAACTTTTGGGTCCGATCACGACTCTCAAGTATCTGTGGCTGATGCTGACGGGCCATCCTCCTAGGCGACCGGGAAAGGACGTTCGCCAGATGGGTGGCAACGTTTTGATCGATCCAGACGGGATTGTCCGGATGCACCACCAGAGCGTCACGCCCCACGATCGTCCAAGTGTGGATGAGATTCTGGCTTGCGTCAGCGGGCCAGGGTAGGTGCGCGGGATGCGGTTGTGGAGTGTGGTGGTTGCGTGGTTGCCACGGGAAGCCACAACCACGTGGATTCCGAGAATTGTGACACCAGAGCGGATCGGATATCTTGCATCTTTCTCACGGTCCTCACGGCAAGCCAACCCTTGAACGATTCCAGCGAAGCCCAGCCTGCGATCTCGATCTTCGCCAAACTGCCTGGCGACTATAGCTATGCCGCCTGGCAAAACTCGATCCCCCTGCTTGGTGCATTGACGATCAGCAACACGTCATCGGAGATTTTTGATGACGTCAAAATTGACCTGACGTCCGAGCCACCGTTTCTGCGAACCAGGACATGGAAGCTGTCCCGCGTGTTGGCTCGGGACAAAGTCACCATCGACGATCGCGACATCGACCTGGACGTCCGCTACTTGGGTGGACTCAACGAAGCCGAACGGGGGCAGCTTCGTTTTACGGTCACCGCAGGCGACCGGCAAATCACCGAATCGGTAATCGATGTTCGTTTGCTCGCTCGCGACCAGTGGGGTGGATGCGGGTCTTCTCCGGAACTGTTGGCCGCGTTTGTGATGCCCAACGATCCGGCGGTGGCTACGATTCTCAAAAACGCGGCTTCAGTTCTGGAACGCTACGGCAAAAACTCTTCTATCGATGGATATCAAAGCGAAGACCCGCGGCGAGTCTGGACTTTGCTTGCGGCGATCTGGTCGTCGATCGCGAGCCTTGAGATCACCTACGCCAACCCGCCGGCAAGCTTCGAAAAGTCCGGGCAAAAGACACGATTGCCGAGCGTGATCCTTGAGCAGGGATTGTCAACGTGCCTGGATACTTCGCTGCTGTTTGCGGCGGCGATCGAAGCCGCGGGCTTGCATCCGGTGATCGTGTTGACAAAAGGACACTGTTTTGTGGGAGCCTGGTTGGGCGACAAACTCCACGGCAAACTGGTCGAAAAAGACTCCAGCGAAATCCGCAAGGCCATCGACGCTGGCGAGTTGGTGACCTTTGAGACGACGCTCGCCACCCAGGCGGCACCTGCCCGATTCGAAGAAGCCGTCAAAACGGCGCGGGAGAAAACCAGCCTGCCGCAAGAAAGCGAATTCGTCGCGGTGATCGACGTGTCGCGGGCTCGGATGGCACAGATTCGCCCACTCGCATCGCACACGCCAACGACCAAACCAGAAGAAACTCCGGTCGTCAAACCGTCACCTCCTGCGGTTCCGCTTTCCGAACCGCCGGACTTTTCGGGGCTGCCGGGCGAGACGGTGGAGCAGTTGCCATCGACGTCCAGCGGACGTATCGATCGGTGGCAGCGAAAGCTGCTTGATCTGACGCTGCGTAACCGATTGTTGAACTTTCGGTCGACCAAGCAAACGGTTCCGGTGCTCTGTCCCGACATCGCCAAACTGGAAGACCTTCTTGCTCAGGATAAAAAGCTGCTGCTGATTTCGCTGTCCGATCAGAATCCGCTTGGCGATCGCGACCAGAAACTGCACGAACAGAAAACGAACCTGGACCTCAATCGCGAATTCGCCACCAAGGCCCTCGGTCGCAAGGAAGTCAGCTGCGATTTGGCCCAGGAGGAACTTGAAAAGCGACTGGTCAAGATTTACCGCGCCGTCCGCAACGACATGTCCGAAGGCGGCACCAACACGTTGTTCCTGGCGGTTGGCTTTCTGCGTTGGCGGCGCAGCGAAAGCGAAAAGAAAACGTATAAGGCACCGATCCTGCTGGTGCCCATTCGGCTGAAGCGGAAAAGCAGCCAGTCGCCGTTTTATCTGCGTTCCTTCGAAGACGAAACGCGATTCAATTCGACGCTGATCCAGCTGCTCAAACAGGACTTCGGCAAAAACATATCGGGCTTTGAATCAGCGCTGCCCACCGACGGTAGCGGCGTCGACGTCTCCAGGGTTCTCCGGCAAGTCCGCCATTACGTTCGCGACATCGCGGGCTTTGAAGTCATCGATCAGTGCGCGATCGGCCGGTTTTCGTTTTCCAAATATCTGCTGTGGAAAGACCTCGTCGATCGCACCGAACAGCTCAAAGAGAATCGCGTCGTTCGCCACCTGCTGGACAAACCAAGCGAAGTTTTCGATCCCGGCAGCGGCGAGATTCCCGATCCCGGCGACATCGATCGACAGTTCCATCCTGGCGAAATTTTCCATCCGCTGCATGCTGATTCGTCGCAACTGGCGGCGATCATGGCGGCTTCCGACGGCAGGGACTTTGTTCTGATCGGCCCGCCAGGTACGGGAAAAAGTCAAACCATCGCCAACGTGATTTCGCAGTGCCTGGCGACGCAGAAGTCCGTGCTGTTTGTGGCAGAAAAAACGGCTGCCCTAGAAGTCGTCTACCGGCGGCTGAAAAAGGTTGGGCTCGGCGACTGCTGCGTTGAGCTTCACAGCAGCAAGGCACAGCGGCGCGAATTCCTGCAGCAGCTCGAAGACAACTGGCTCAATAATCGAGACGTCGATGATAACCAATGGATCAAAGTCACCGACGAATTGAAACTCAAACGCGACCAGTTGAACGAGTACGTGGCCACGATCCACCGTCGGCATCCCAGCGGATGGACTCCTTACAAAGCCTTCGGGGTTGCCGCCAAAGCCAGCGACGTTGCGGAAATAAAGTTCGACTGGGACGATTCCACGACGCATTCCGATGCCGCGTATCGGAAACTTGAAACCACGGTCGAAGAGCTGGCAACTGCGTATCAGTCCGTCGAAGGCAAACCATCGCTGCCGGTGGATCACTCACAGTGGTCGATCCGCTGGGAGAAGGATCTGTTGGAGAAAGCCAGCGAACTCCGACCCGTCGCCAGCAAACTGCAGCAATCATTGGTGGCGTTCAATCGGCAGGTTGGGCTTGGCAAGGTCACCGACGCCAGTGCCGCAAAAGTTGACGAACTGGTGTCGCTTTCACGGGCGATTGTTGATTGCGACAATGTTGAACTGGCGGTGGATGCGAATTTTCAGCGGATCAGTGAACAGCTTGGAAATCAGATGGTCGCGCTGCGGGAACTTGCCGCTGCGAAACAGTCACTCGCGGCAAGCTACCAGAACAGCCTGGGCGATTTGCCGCTGGATCAGTTGGACCTTCAGTG
Organism: uncultured Pirellulaceae bacterium; assembly: GCA_937928555.1. Lineage (GTDB taxonomy): Bacteria > Planctomycetota > Planctomycetia > Pirellulales > Pirellulaceae > Mariniblastus. The sequence continues at coordinate 19,926 of CALFWR010000006.1, read as the reverse complement.
GCGCGAGGCGGTTTCGAAGTGGTGGCCGATGTCGTGGTTCGCCAAACGCAAAGTCCGCAAGTTGTTGCAGACTTATGTCGATGCCGGTTCTGGAAACGCGAACCCGGAAACGGACTTGCCCGCACTGCGTGGTATTTTCAAATCCAGAAAAGTCCTCGATGCAAATTCAGCCGCCGACAAACTTCTCTGTTGGAAAGGCGACCAGTCTGAGGTCTCTGCGGTGGAAGCCGAACTGCAACAAGCCAAACGTTTGCACGCCGCAGTCCAACAATGCGATCAGTCGCACGGAGCCAACGATTCGATCCGCCCTGCCCTGGTCAACGCGAGCCCGGACGATCGCAAAACGCTGGCTTCCCGGGCAGCCGATTTCCAAACGGCTTGGTCTGCGTTTGAAAGAACCCGCGACGAGTTTACGAAACTCTCTGGCACTTCGATCGCTGCGGGCGACGCTCCGCTTTGCCAGTCGGCGGATCAGTCGCTAAGTTTGATTCTGGAAAACAAAAAACTGCTCAAACCATGGACGGCGTGGTGCGCCGCCAAAGCGGCGGCAAAAGATCAGGGACTCCAACCCCTGGCCGGCATGCTTGGCGACGGTGCAACGAGCCAGCAACTGCCGCGGCTGTTTCGCGCCGGCTACGCCAAATGGCTGATTCCCGGCCTTGTCGACGGATCGCCGATTCTTCGCAAGTTCTCTACGGTCGATCACGAAAAAGCGATTCAATCGTTTCGCGAGCTTGATCAAAAGAAACGTGACCTGGCAGCAGATCAGGCGCGGCATCGGATTGCACACGGTTTGCCGCAACCCGAAGCCGTTGCCAAAAAATCGGAACTCGGTTTGCTGCGGCACCAGATGAACCTCAAGCGACCCAGCAAATCGATCCGCGACGTTGTCACCGCAATGCCCGACTCGTTCCGCAAACTGGCTCCCTGCCTGTTGATGTCGCCGCTGTCAATCGCCCAGTATCTGCCCGCCGAAATGAAACCATTCGATGTGGTGATCTTTGACGAGGCTTCACAGATTCCGACTTGGGATGCGATCGGTGCGATTGCTCGTGGAAAGCAAACGATCATCGTCGGTGACCCCAATCAGCTTCCGCCGACGAGCTTTTTCGACAAAAGCGATGAAGAAGAATTCGATGAAGAACTGGAAGATCAGGAAAAGGATCTGGAGAGCATTTTGGATGAAGCCAAAGCATCGGGCTTGCCGACGTTGCGGCTGGATTGGCACTACCGCAGTCGACACGAGTCGCTGATCGCGTTTTCCAACTACAGCTACTACGGCAACCGTTTGATAACTTTTCCAGCCGCCGATGATCGCGATCTGGGCGTGTCGCTGGTGCAAGTTCCCGATGCCCGATACGACCTGGGCAAAAGCCGCACCAATCGCAAAGAAGCCGATGCCATTGTCGCCGACGCGGTTCAGCGAATGAAAGCCAACCTTGAAACGGAACCGGACGATCGTCGGACCTTTGGCGTGGTCACGTTCAACATGCAGCAACAGGAACTGATTCAGGATCTGTTCGACAAAGCCCGCCTCGACAACCCGGAGATCGAGTGGTACTTCAGTGATACGCGGATCGAACCGACCGTTGTCAAGAACCTCGAAAACGTGCAGGGTGACGAACGCGATGTGATGTACTTTTCGATCACCTTTGGTCCGACGGAATCCAATCCGCAAATCAGTTTGAACTTTGGGGCGCTCAATCGCGAAGGCGGCCATCGTCGACTGAACGTCGCGGTGACCCGGTCACGGCAGCAGATGATCGTGTACACCAGCTTCCCGCCGGAGCAGCTCGACGCGGCCCGCTCGAAATCCCGGGGGCTCAACGATTTGAAAAAGTTCCTTGAGTTCGCGCAGTCAAACGGCACCAAACCGCTGGGTTCTTTCACCGCAGGCAGCGTCGGTGGTTTTGATTCGCCGTTCGAAGAAGCCGTCGCCGAAGCGCTGCAGAACCGGGGTTGGGACATTGTTCCACAGGTGGGCGTGTCAGGTTTTCGCATCGACATCGGCGTCCGGCATCCCGACAAACCCGGTGTCTTTTTGGCGGGAGTCGAATGCGATGGCGCCACCTATCACCGTTCGGCGGTGGCTCGCGATCGCGATTTGACCCGGCAGTTGGTGCTTGAAGGTTTGGGCTGGAACATTCTGCGTGTGTGGTCTCCGGACTGGTGGTACGATGCTGAAGAAGTCACCCAACGAATCGATGCATCGTTGATCAGCCATCTGGAAGCCGACCGCAACGAAGACGCTCAGCGCGAAAAAGTCGCGCAACCGCAAGAGGCGGCAGAGGAGAATGAAAATGGCAATGGGCAAGCACAAACGGACCAAACGATCGAACAGGAAGACCAATAGATGAATCAGTTTCAGAAACCCACAGCAAACAGCAATTTTGGTCTGATCATCGGGCTGGTTTCTCTGGGAGCTTTGCTGCTGCTGGGCGCGGTTCTTTGGCTGACGCTCGGGTCAGGCGCCGATGACGACCAGACCGCTGCGGCTAAGGTCGAAACCGCAGCGACGGCCAAAGCCACAGTGCCCGAACCAAAAATCAGCCCACCAGAGCTCGACGTGCCCTCAAGGCCGGAGTTCCAGGCGGCTTTCCCGTCGGGAGTCCAGTTAGCCAAAGTCAACTTTCGTGACTCGGGGCCTGGCGGCGGGACAGCGATGAACGTCTATCTTCCCAAGAGCGAAACCGGCGACCACGAACAAGCTACTTTGGGATGCGTGCTGGTTGCTCCGGCAGGCACCAACCTGCTGATGGGCAACGAGATCGGTGACGATTACCACGCAGAAACTTTGCCTTACGCCGAAGCCGGTTTTGTCGCGATACAGTATTCGCTTGACGGTTACACGGACCTGCAAAACGTCAATGCGCGTCAAATGACAAAGGCCTACGAGGAATTCCGAATCGCCAAAGCGGGAACGGCCAACGCTCGCGCAGTGATTGCTTTCGTGAAACAACAACTCCCGGAAGTCGATCCGCAGCGGATCTATGTGGCCGGGCATTCGTCTGCCGGAACGGTGGCACTTAACAACGCCTGGAAACTGCCCGACGACATCGCGGCCTGCATTGCCTACGCACCCTGCAGCGATCCCGAAGCGTTTCATCGCGAGATCTATGATCAGCCGCAAGCGATTGAGCTGTTTCCCGGTGTGAAGCAATTCGATCGCGAGAATTCGCCAATCCAGAACGCCGCAAAGATCAAATGTCCTTTGTTCGTTTTTCATGCCGGAGGCGATGGTGTGGTTGCCTTTGACGACTCCGCGAGGTTCTCAAACAAAGTCAAAAGCAGCGGCAACAGCCAGGTTACATTCTCTGAAGTATCTGAAGGCAATCACTACAATCCGATGATCGAAACCGGAATCCCACGGGCCATCGAGTGGCTCAAGAAGCTTGAGCAATGAACGAAAAAACGCTTGTCCCCAAAACCGGCAACATGTGTTTTGGATGTGGAGCCGACAATCCGCTGGGTTTGAAACTGACGTTTCGTGGCGATGTTGATTCAGGGACGGCTTGGACGCGGTTTGTGCCGCCAGCTTTTCTGGCCGGTGGGGCCAGCATGATGCACGGCGGATTTATCACGTTGTTATTGGACGAAGCTTCCAGCAAAGTCCTTTCGACGCTTGGCAAACGCGGCGTCACGCGGAATATCGAAGTCTCCTTTGAGAAACCGGTGCCCTTGGGCGCGGATATTCGCTTGGAAGCCCGGCTTGTCAGTTCCGATGGCCGCAAACACTTTATCGACGCCGAAATTCAAAACGCAGACGGCGACGTGCTGGCCCGAAGCAGCGCTTTGTTTCTGGTGTTTGGTTGATTTTCAGCACAACGACGTGCGTAAGTGAGCCGCTGGCCGCCAGGCCTCGGGTAGCGCAGCGAGAAACATCGGGCCCGCGTGAAATGCCGACCCCGCGTGAAATGCCGACCCCGCGAGAAACACCGCCGACTGAACCCGGCCGCTTACGCGTCTGGGCTCACAATCAGCAAACCTGTCGTTACCGAGTAATCAGGAACGTCACCAACATGCAGGCCCAGACAACGTCCAGAAAATGCCAGTAGCTGGCGCAGTTGTCGACCGCGTAGTGCTGCTCGTGATCGTAGCGGTTGCGGAATCCGTGATGCATGACGTAAGCCAGGAAGATCATCCCGCCGATCACATGCAGAGCGTGAATCAGTGAAAGCGTAAAGGACATCCCGTAGACTTTTGTCGAACCGTCGAGCTTGCTGAAATGGGTGTTCAGCAGATGACCGAGCCCAAAGCACTGCGCGACGACAAAAATCGTGGCGGCAATGGCTGCGATGATCAGGTAGCGACGGAATGCGGCTTGCTTTTCCCGCCGAACGCTGTGGCAGGCGAGATGCAGTGAAATGCTGACACCGACCAAAACCACCGTGCTGACCCAGAAGGACGTCGGCAGCGAAAGAGGCAGATAGTTCTTCGGCCCCAGAGTCGCGATCGAGTCCGGAACCGGATTCTCGATGCCGTGAAACGCCTGGCTACGGACGATCAGATAGGTCAGCATGCTCGCAAGAAAGAACATGCCCAGCGAAGCCAGGAACAGGTAAAAGACCAGTTTGGCCTGGTAAACCCTCTTGCGTGTTGGAAGCAAATTGAGGTCTTGCTTAAGCAAAAGGGTCACCTTGAACAGGAGTCATATACCGGGTGTCGTAGCTACAGCATCATTTCAGGGTTACTTGTCAAAGTAGCACGTCTTTGCGGGACGTAAATGATCGCCTTGGAGAGACGAGCTACGTCGTTGTAACAAAACATCAATGGCCCTCGCGGCTATTGTTCTGCGACGACCGGAGTCGCTTCGGGCTCTCTGGGAAAACTGTCAATATCGTCCTGATACTGGCCGGTGTCCAATAGTGTCATCCCGATAAACAGGGTTACGAACAACAGCGAAGACAGAAAAAACAGCACATTAAAGCTTTTGTCCCAAAACATGTGCATGAAAAAAGCACACACCAGGGCGGCTTTGGCGGTCGCGATCACCATCGCGATCGGGAACGCAAACTGGGCCAGTTCGATGTCCGACGTCACCAGGGTGAGGATGGTCAGGAACACCAATGCGAGGAAAACGCCAATCAACAGCGGAATCGGAGCCGGGTGATTGAACGGTGGATGATCGTCGTGTGAATGTGAATGGTCAGCCATGATATTGCTTTCAGTTGGCACCGGAGCGCCAGCGTCTTTGTTAGTCGATCAGGTACAAAAGCGGGAACAGGTAAATCCAGATCAGGTCGACAAGGTGCCAGTAAAGCCCTACGTAATCGACCGGTCCGAAGTAGTCCGGTCGCCAGTGAACCACCAGACAGCGCCAGTAAATCCAGGCAAGTGCAACGATCCCCGCGATGATGTGGATCGCGTGCAGGCCCGTCATGCAGTAGTAGATACTGAAGAAGATTCCCACATCGCGACCAAGGTCGGGTGATTTGGCGTGTGAATCGCCGTGAGCGTGATCCTCGCCATCGGCGTGAGAATGGTCTCCGTCGGCGTGCGCATCGCCATCGGCATCCGCGTGGCCGTCGTCGTGTTTGTCATCGTCAAGCGTCAATGCCCGGAGAACAAGCGGAGCCTGTGACGGGCTTTCCAACTGGGCATGTTCGTTTTCGGCGGTCAAAGCCATAAACGTCATCCCGATGAGGACTCCGACGAAATACCCACCGACAGTGATCGCCAAGCCGCCCATGAATTTCGATAACGCCACTTTGGACGAAGCCCTCGCGAAAAAGGACGCGGCTATGAACCCGACCAACAGCAGCACCGGGATCACGCTAAGCTTGATCAGGTAAGGCGAAACGTGGAACGGTTCAGCGGTATGCGGGTGATAGGAGAATTCGCTGCGGACAAAAATCCCAAGGTCCCACTTGTGACTGTATTCGATGGCTTTGACGCCTAGGAACATCGCGGCACAGACCATGGTGATCAGCACGTACAGGCCGCACTTTTTGTTGTCGCCGTTTTGTGCTGCGTGCACACCCAGAGCCATCGTCAGCGAGCTGAACAGAAGCACAATCGTGTTCAGGGCTCCCAGACGTTTGTCCAAAAAGTGGTGGGCTTGCTCGAAAATCTCCGGATGGTGAATTCGATACAGCGTGTAGGCAACGAACAGTCCGCTGAAGAACAGAATTTCCGTAACCAGAAACAACCAGATACCGAGCTTGCCCGAATCGAACTGCTGTTCAGCATCATCGAAGTGGTGGGCAATAAACGGTTCGTGGTGGTGGTGTTCTTCTTCGAGGATGTTGTCAGTATCAACTACAGCCATGATTGGCTCCGTGGCAGTAAGGGCGATTGACGTCGCCCGGCAAATGGTTGTCTTTAATTTCGTTCACAGGCTTGCAACCTGTGATCGGTCTCTAGTGGTGAACCGGCTCGCGGCGAGGCGGAACAGTTTTTGGATCAGCCAATTCGCGAGGAATGTAGGTGTCCAGGTCTTTGTCATAAACCTGCGAATCGAAATCGTATGGATCGTGCAGGATTGGCTTGTGGATAAAGTTGTGGAAGTCCGGAGGTGAACTGGATTGCCATTCAAGCGACGCGGCTTTGAATGGATTGGCACCACAACGCTTGCCGTAAAAGGCAGCGTAGAGCAGAACTCCGAAGGACATCAGGATTCCAAAACCCAGAATCGAAGCCCCAAACGTCGACCATTGGTGGAAGATCTGGAACTCGGGATCGTAGGACGCGTACCGTCGTGGCATACCGCGGGAACCCATCACGAACTGTGGGAAGAACGTCAGGTTGAAACCGGCGAAGACCAAGAAGCAGGAAATGCGACCAAGCATGTCGTTGTACATCCGGCCAAACATCTTGGGCCACCAGTGGAACAGGCCGCCGAGCAGCGCGGTCAGTGTTCCGCCCACCATCACGAAGTGGAAGTGAGCCACAACGAAGTAGGTGTCGTGCAGGTGAATGTCGGTTGACAGAGCACCAAGGAACAGGCCGGTCAAACCACCGATGCCGAACAGGAAGATGAACGAGAGGGCGTAACACATCGGCGTGTTGAGCAGGATCGAGCCCTTGTACAACGTCGCCAGCCAGTTGAAGACTTTCACCGCCGAGGGAATCGCCACGGTGAAGGTAATCGCACTGAAGATCAGCGTCACCATCGGCGACTGGCCGCTGGTGAACATGTGGTGACCCCAGACGAGGAAGCCCAACAGGGCGATCGCGACGCTGGAGAACGCAATGAACGAATAGCCAAAGATTCGCTTCTGGCTGTAAACGGAAATCAGTTCACTGATCACGCCCATCGCCGGCAGGATCATGATGTAAACCGCAGGGTGCGAGTAGAACCAGAAAAAGTGCTGGAACAGAACCGGGTCCCCGCCATACTTGGGATCAAAGATTCCGATGTGCATGGTTCTTTCGGCGATCAGCATCAGCAGCGTGATGCCCAGAACTGGCGTGGCCAGAATCTGAATGATCGACGTGGCGTAAAGTGACCAGAGGAACAGTGGAAGCTTGAACCACGACTGCCCCGGAGCACGCATGGTGTTGACGGTCACCAGGAAGTTCAGCCCGGTAAAGATCGAACTGAATCCAAGGATGAAGGCCCCGAAGGTGGCAAAGATCACCCCCGTCGACGTTTCGATGCTGTAAGGCGTGTAAAAGGTCCAGCCGGTATCGAGCCCGTATCCCGAAAGGATCGCCGCGGCAAGGCAACACGTTCCCGCGATCCACAAATAGAAACTCATCAGGTTCATCCGCGGGAAGGCCACGTCTTTGGCTCCGATCATCATCGGTAACACAAAGTTCCCGAGGGCCGCCGGCACGCTGGGGATGATGAACGAGAACACCATGATGGCACCGTGGAGGGTGAACATCTGGTTGTACATTTCGTTGGAAAGGAATCCGCCTTCGAACCAGAACAGGTGCCAGCGCAAAACGAGCGCGAAAGCTCCCGCGAGGAACAATGCAATGGTCACGCCGATCAGATACATGACGCCGATTCGCTTGTGGTCAAGCGTAAAGGCCCATGACTTCCATCCCCGCGTGTGGTTCAGGTAGTTCGTTTCCGGTGTGTCGAAAATCTTGTTGCGAATTTCTGCTGATGCCATTTGGGTTACCCTGGTTCAAATCGAACTGGTAGTGACTAAAGGTTGGCTGGTGATTTAGTGAACTTCGGTGTTGGCTTCGGCGTTTTTCTCGCCCTCGCCCGTACCTTCGGCTGGTTTGTCGTTGTCCTGAGGTTTCTCTGCGGGTGACTTGAGGAAGGCAATCAGATAATTGAGTTGCTCAGGCGTGAACTTTCCTTTGAAGGAATTCATTTTTGAGATGGGACCGTAGCCGGCAACAACATCCTGTTGAGGATAAAGGATCGAGTTGCGAATGTAGTTTTCGTCGACCTTGACGGTTCCCTTCATCAGATTCTCGGTCTTACCCCACAGACCGGCAAACGCAGGGCCAGTGCCGGCCTTGTTGATGTTGTGACAACCCGAACAGTTGATTTTGTACAGTCGCTCGCCGTTTTCCCATGGCGTATACTCGGCTTCGATCCACTGCGTGCTGGCTTTGCGGGCAGCTGGAGTTGCGTGGACTTTGCACAGCGTTCGCATCTGTGAGTGCTTGTCGCCACAGTACTCGGTGCAGGAAAGTCGGTATTCACCTTCCTTGTTGGGTACCACGTAAAAGTAGGTGTATCGTCCTGGCACGACGTCGACTTTCTGGCGAAAGGCCGGAATGTACAGACTGTGCAGAACGTCGGTGGATTGCATGACCAGTTTGGTCGGTTGCTTGTTGACCAGATGAAGTTCCGCCGAGGAATCGCCGTCGGGATACGTGAACTTCCAGTTCCAACGGGACGCGGTGACCTGAATTTCTTCGCAATCATCACGAGGGATTCGCATGTCGAAAAACCCCTGGGCGCCGACAACGAAAATGATGATCAACAGGAAGCTTGGCCCCACCGACCAGCCAATCTCCAGAGCCGTGTTGTGGGACGTGCTGGGCTGTGGATCGATCACGCCGTCTTTACGTCGGTACTTGACGCAGAAGTAAACCATCGCCGCTACGATGCCAGCAAAGAAAACCACACAAACCCAGAACACAAACATGTACAGCCAGTCAATGCTGTAGTAGTCGCCGGTGACGGCAAACGTCGACGCCGCTTCGGGGAAATGAAACTCGGACGAAAGCCAGTTGCTGCTCAAATCCGCCGGTCGCTCGACCGCGCTCATCGGGGTGGTGGTGTCATTGTTCATCTCCGAGACAATCTTGGCGATGTCTTCGGTGGATTGTTGTGCGAACAAGGGCACGAATAAATTGGAGGGTAGCCAGTTCATTGCTAACTCGGATTAAGTTCAGCTTGTGTATCGATCAAGTATCCATCGTCTTCTTTGGTTTCTTTGTCGGTGGCGTTCTTGTTGCCCTTTCGCAGAAACCAGTACGGGATCAGACCAATGGCCAAACCGAGCACGGTCAGGATTCCTCCTGCTCGCATCAGTGCCATCGCCTGAAAAGTGTATTTGCCTTTTGAAGGGTCGAAGGTGAAACAGCCCAGTGCAAACGCAAACCTGTTGATGGGGCTGCCGATTTTGCCTTCGGCGGTTTCGATCAGGGCTTTTTCAATCGTGTCCGGGTCGTAGTCCAGCCCGTGGATGTAGCGGACGATTTTGCCCTTTGGGGAAACCAGAATGAAAACCGGAGGGTGTGAGTAAAGTTTCTGATCCGGCACGTACTTGTAACGGAATCCACACAGTTCGGTCAGGTATTTGATTTCGTCCCGCTTGCCGACCAGAAAGTGAAAGCCATCGACGCTTTCGCCTTCGTTGTACATGCGAACGTACTTCTGTTTTGCTTCGCGAGCCCGCGCGGCCTGCTCCAGTGGATCGATGCTGATGGACACCATCTCAAAGTCCCTGCCGACCTTGAACTGGACCTGTGCTAGGGCGCTGATCATGTTCTCCAGTTGGACGCTGCAAAGCTTGGGGCAGTTGGAGTAGTTGAACGACAGCATGATCGGTTTGTCGTCAAAGTACTTGCCGATGCGAACGAAGCGGTTTTCTTCGTCGTGAAAAGCCACATCCGGATCGATAATGTCGCCCAGTTTTGAATCAACGCCGATGTCGCGAGCGACTTCGGGGACGGAGTTAACGTCGTAGGGATCTTCGGTGCCGTCCTGGTCGGCCACCGCGAGGATTGGCAACGCCATCACCGCGCACACCCCAAGGGCCAACAGTCTGGCTGCCTTTGCGAGGATGATTGCTTTTGGATGAAGTTGTGCCATGGATAAATTATTGATTGGCCGGACGGGTAAACGATGTGACAAACTGGCTGTGGGTCCCGGAATTGTCAGCACTAATGTTTGGCTCCGTATTTTTCGAGAACTTTCTTGCCAGCCTCTTCGATCGAGATCGTTCCCTCCCCCCCATCGAGGAGTTTTATCTGGTTCTCGATCTGGATGCTGGCAGGTGATTCGATGATTTCGCCAGCACGTTTTGCTTCAAAGTGCCGGGTCCACCAGCTCAGCAGTCCCTTCACGAAGAAGATACTGATCAACGTGATGATGATCGAAATCAGCCCGAAGAACACAATACCCGAGACGCTGATGTCGTCGTAACGCGCTTTGCGGCCGTGGCCATGACCGTGGTCGCTGGCATGGCTGTCGTTGGCGTGTGAATTGGCAGTTGTATCGCTCATGAATCTTTTTCAGGTTTCAAATGGTGAACGTGGGTTTGGGAACCTCGTTTTAGTGAACCTCGTGGTTCAGTGCTTCGCCCAGTCGCGGATCCTGCATCGCGACCAGGGGTTTGTCCCGGGTGATCAAACAGAAGATGCCAAAGAACAAACCCAGCATTCCGATCAGGCACGCCAGGTCGGAAATGATGGAGATGAAGCCCATCGCGCTGGTGCCTTCCATGGTTGCTCGTGAGTACTGCGGCATCACCAGCCAGTACAGGTCGATCCAGTGCATCACCAGCAGCCAGATGCAAGCACCAAACAGGAACGTGCGGTTGCGTCGCATCGTGCGTCCCATCATGGCAAGGAAAGGAATGAACAGGTGGCCGACCAGCAGTACCAAGGAAAGCAACCCCCAGCCGTTGGTCCAGTCAATTCGATAGCGGAACCAGAAAGTCTCTTCCGGGATGTTCGCGTACCAGATCAGCATAAACTGGCTGAACGCGATGTAGCCCCAGAAGATGACAAAGCCAAACATCAGTTTGCCCATGTCGTGGTAGTGTTCGGTGGTGACTTCGTCGGTGATGCGTCCGGTCCGCTGCAGCAACAGGGACGTCAGCGTGATCAAAGCCAATGCGCTCAGCACACTGCCGGCGAAAAAGTAGACCGGGAACATCGTGCTGAACCAGAGTGCCTCAAGCGACATCAGCAAGTCCATCGATGAAAAAACAATCGATACGGCAAACACGATCATTGCCGGTGCGGAAAAGGCCTGCATCTTCGACGTCAGGTGCTTGTCGCCGGACTGATCCTGCTTGAGCGAACGACTGAGGAAGAACCAGCCCATCGTGCCCCAGATGCAGAAGTAAACCACCCAGCGAATCGCAAAGAACCCGCTGTTGAGGTAGGCGGCTTTGAGTTGTTCCAGGGGCGGCAGTTTGTCGTGAGCCAGATTTTGCAACTGTGTCCTGAGTTCCGCATCGCCGGTGTGCACCGACCAACCGCCCGCGCTCCAGGTGTAGAGTCCGTCGTAGCCGATAAACAGCAGTGGCAGCAGGATGGGCAGAAACAGAATCGCCAGCGGCACCAGGCACATGGCGTAGAGTTCGGCGATCCGCCGCAACGTCACGTTCCAGCCCGCCCGTGTCAGATGCGAGATCGTGACAAAGAACAGGCAGCCGATACACATCGTCAGGCAGAACGCAAAGTTCACCAAGTAGATGAACGAGAAGCGTTGAAAGTTGAACGCGAGAACCAATGAGGCAACCAATCCGACCGCGCCCACAATCAGGGCCAGCGGCGTGAGTCGCGATTGAAGTTCGCCAAGGTTCACAATCGGCGAAGTGATTTTTGCGGGGCGTGTACTGTGCATTTTATCGTAGAGCTTGATGGGTGATGTGCCGGCTTACGCCTGACACTATTCCTTTTTGGCGTCTTCTGTTTTGGTCGCGGCTTGAGCATCGGTGTCGGCTTCGGCGTCGGTGGACTCACCGGCAGCAACTGGCTCGATGCCTGTTTCCTGAAGGGCTTTGATGTAGGCGACAATCGCCCAGCGGTCTTCGACCGGAATCTGAGCCCCGTAGGGGCCCATCGTGTTTCGTCCGTTGGTGATCGTGTCGAAAATCCGACCGGTCGGGTTTTTGGCAGCGTCTTTGACAACCGGATCGTGAAGCGATTTGGCGGCCGTCCATTTGGCTTTGCCGTTGGCGGCAAGTGCCAACGCACGCCGATTCACCAGGCCGTCTCCGTTGCCGGCATAGCCATGACAAACGGCGCAGTAGATGTTGAATCGCTGCTGACCACGGTCGAGCGCCGCCTGGTTGACTTCGAAGCCCTCGGGGAACCCGGTGATCCACTGGGAAACGTCTTCCGCCGGAGCGGCCGCATCGTCACCGTCTTTGTCTTCGCTGCTGGTCGATGCCAACTGGAAGCGGGCGTCTTTAGCCAGCATCGATGCCTCAAACGCATCCTTCTTGATACCGTAGAACATTTCGGAATCGTCCATCATCGAACCGAAGGCAACGCTGCCTTCGACAGGCTGTCGCATCGCACGGTCATCGATGAACAGATAATCGACGTTGTCCTTGGTGCCAACGTTGGGGCTGAGCACCTGAGTTTTGAACTTGTGTTGCCAGTCCATGTCGGGAACGACGTGCAAACGTGGCTTGCGGCTGTTGGCACCGTAAGCACCAAAGATCGCAACCGGTGGCAACATCAGAAGCAGAGCACCCACAAACGCCAGCGGCGTAAACCATGCCGGAAGCTTGGTGTCGGTCAGGTCCTGGTTGACTTCCTCGATCGCAACCGCACCCCAGGAATCCAACTGGGCGCGTGATTCTGTTTCGCTGAAAAGCTCATCCTTCTTTTCAAGCATCAGGAAGAACTTGTCGTTGGTCACCCGCTTGAACCGCGAAACGCGATGCAGCGGATTGGACAATCGTGGCAGGCGATTGATGATCCACATGCCAAAGAACGTCGCAAAGGCACTCGAGAGAACGATGACTTCGAACGTGACGGGAATATTGGCAGGCAAGCTGAAATAGGGCTTGCCGGAGATCTGAAACTTGTAACCGGGAAACGGCCAGAAGGAATCGGTGGACTTCCCGCCGATGCTGCCGCCGTTGGTGTACCACTGCATTCCAAGGCCAATCACGACCGCACCGAGTGCAACCGACAGCACGATAAATGGCAGAAAAGATCGCTTGATGCCCAGTGCCGGATCGATCCCGTGAACGGGAAACGGCGTGTAGGCGTCCATCTTTTTGTAGCCGGCTTCGCGGGCGTTGTTACAGGCTGCAATCAGCGAATCGGGATCATCGAACTGGGCGAGCAAGCCCACCAGTTCCTGGTCCTCGGTTGAGGCAGCGGTTTGATTTTCAGTTTCGTTCGACATTTTTATTTGAAGTGTTTGACTCGATTGAAGTCACCCTCCCGGCGGGAGAGTCGGCGACGCCGGGGAGGGATCCCCTCTCTCGGCATTGCCATTGGTTTTCGTATCTCAACTTGTCGTTTTAAGTTGTTGAGTTCAAGGTTGTTCACCCTCCCCGAACTCGTTTCTCGTTTGACCCTCCCAAAGCTCACACAGGGAGGGTGCTCTATTCAGTGGACGTCCGAACTCATTCCGAATTCATTCCGAATTCCGACCTCCGCATTCCGAATTGTTAATGGTGTCCGTCTCCGTGCGGCATGATGCTTTTGACTTCCGCCATCGCGATGATGGGCAGGAAGCGGCAGAACAACAGGAACAGGGTGAAGAACAAACCAAAGCTTCCCACCAGCATCGAAAGATCCACCCAGGTTGGATGGAAGTAAGCCCAGCTCGAGGGAAGGAAGTCACGCGAGAGCGACGTAATGGTGATCACGAATCGCTCAAACCACATGCCAATGTTCACAAAGATGCACACGATTACCATGAACCACGGCGTCGTCCGGCACCACTTGATCCAGAACAACTGCGGGATCAACACGTTGCAACTGACCATGATCCAATAGGCCCACCAGTAGTTACCGAACGCTCGATTCGATAACGCGAACTTCTCGAATTCGACGCCCGAATACCACGCCATGAAAAACTCGATCCCGTAGGCGGTGCCGACCATCAGACCGGTGGCCATGATGATCTTGTTCATGTTTTCCAAGTGACGAATCGTGATCAGATTTTCCACGCCGCATATTTTCCGCGCCGGAACCAGCAGCGTGACCACCATCGCAAAACCGGAGAAAATCGCACCGGCAACGAAGTACGGCGGGAAGATCGTTGTGTGCCAGCCGGGTAACTGGGAGACCGCAAAGTCGAAACTTACGATCGTGTGTACTGACAGAACCAGCGGCGTCGCGAGGGCAGCCAGGATCGTGTAGGCAATCTCGTAGTGGTGCCAGGCTCGTGAAGAACCGGTCCAACCCAGCGAGAGAATGCCGTAGATGAATTTGCCAATTTTGCTTCGGGTGCGATCGCGGAATGTTGCGATATCGGGAACCATGCCCATGTACCAGAACAGCAACGAAACGGTGGCGTAAGTCGAAACCGCGAAAACGTCCCACAGCAGCGGACTGCGGAAGTTGGGCCACATGGCGAGGTGTTCGGTGGGGATCGGGAACAGCCAGTAGAAAACCCACACGCGTCCGATGTGCACGCCCGGGAACAGACCCGCACAGACAACCGCGAAAATGGTCATCGCTTCGGCGGCACGGTTGATACTTGTTCGCCAGTTCTGACGAAACAGGAACAGGATCGCACTAATGAGCGTTCCGGCGTGACCGATACCGACCCAGAAAACGAAGTTCACAATCGGCCAGCCCCAGTAGACCGGGTTGTTGTTACCCCAGACTCCGGTTCCCGACATCAGCAGGTGATTGACGCAGGCACCCAGCAGGCCCAGCAGCGAAAGAGCAACCGCCAGCAGTCCCCACCAAAGTAACGGTGGTCGGTCCGCATCCCAGACACCCGCCGCCGCGTCGGTAACACCTTCGTAGTCAAGACCACCGGTTACCAGCGGAGAGCGTTCCGCCGGATCGTCCAGGGTGTTGTCAAGTTGTTTGGGGTCAACAGTTGTTGCCATTTTGTTTCTCGTCAGTAGGGCCGGTTCCCACCGGCCGTCATTGGTGTGGCCGGTGGAACCGGCCCTACTAATTTCTGTATATGTAACTAGTGAGCGCTAATTTCTGGCTTGGAGCTTTCGTCGTCCCGGGTCACCAACGCCGGATGCGGGTTGGCAACACGAGCGAGGTACCGAGTCCGTGGGAGATTGTTCAAAATCTCCAGCATCGAATACGACCTTGCGTTGGCATGGGCTTTGTGAACACGTGACTCTTTGTTGTTCAGGTCGCCAAACTGAATCGCTTGGGTGGGACATGCGTCCTGGCAAGCGGTCGTGATTTCGTTGGGACCAATGTCGCGGTTGCCTTCAGATTTGGCTTTGATTTTTGTGTTCTGAATTCGCTGCACGCAGTAACTGCACTTTTCCATCACCCCGCGGCTGCGAATCGACACTTCCGGATTCATCATCAGGTTTTGCAAATTGCGGTCACCTAGTGGAAGCTTGTCCGCGCCCGGGTACTTGAGGAAAGTCTTGGCATCGCTGTAGTTGAAGAAGTTGAAGCGACGAACCTTGTAAGGACAGTTGTTGCCGCAGTAACGCGTTCCGATACAGCGGTTGTAAACCATGTCGTTCAGGCCTTCGCGGGAGTGAACCGTTGCCGCGACAGGACAAACGGTCTCGCAGGGAGCGTTCTCGCAGTGGTGACAGGCAACCGGCTGATGGACGATGACTTTGTCATCGGACTCGGCGGCTTCGTCGTTGTACAGGTTGTTGCCAAAGTAGCGGTCGATGCGAATCCAGTGCATCTCGCGACCACGCCAGACTTCGGCACGACCGACAACCGGAACATTGTTCTCTGCCTGGCAGGCCGTCACGCAGGAGTTACAGCCGGTGCATTTTGTCAGATCGATTGACATGCCCCACATGTTTTCGTGGGCTGGGTTCTGCTGGGTGTAGTCCAGACGTGAGCCCGGAGTCAGGTCGAACAACTCGTGGTGCATGTGGAACGCTTCAGGCCACTGTGGCTTGTGTTCGCCGTGACCATGATCGCCATCGTGATCGTGTCCGTCGCCTTCGGGGTGCTTCTTTTCGAGAACGGCAGGAGTCGTTGGGATGCCTTCGCCAGGATTAAAGCTGACGTTGGTCACGATTGGCAGCGCCGTGACTTTGGCGGATTCTTTTTCGTGGTCATCGTGACCGTGATCGTCCTTGTGATCGCCGCCCTTGTGGTCGTGATCATGGCCATCGTGATCATGGCCAGGAGGGTGGGCTGCGAGGAATTTTTGGTAGCTGGCAAAGGTGCCTTCGCGGATCAAACGCGAACGATCGGTTTCGTTCTTTTCTTTGTTGCGGAACATCCTGTTCTGGATCTCGCCGCGACCTTTTTCGTCGATCGTCCACGGTTCCTGAATCAAAGCCAGCTTGTACTTGCTGCTCGAACCGGTGACCGCCGATGGCTCAAGACCTGCCGCGAAATTCCAGGCTTCGGTCGTGCGAAGCGAACCGCAGTTGGAACCCACGGGCTTGACGCTGTTTCCGATATCGCCGCCGACCCGGCCTGCCAGAGTGCGGCCGTAACCCAGCGGAAGGCCGATCGAGCCCTTGGCCTGGCCTGGCTGAACGTTGACGGGAATTCGAACATCAATGTTCCCGATCGTGATCGTAGCTTTGGTGTTTTGCTTCAGCCCCAGTTCCACCGCGGTGTCTGGATTGACCGACAGGACACCGTCCCAGGTGTGCTTGGAGACAAAGTCCGGCAGTTCCTGTAGCCACGCGTTGTTGGCGAATTGGCCATCGTAAACGCTACGCGAAGCCGTGAAGACGACTTCGAGTTTGCCATCCCATTCGCTTTTCCAGGCGTCGGTGGCATCGACTTTGGTATCGCCGGCGACCACATCGGCGGGTGCCGCGGCGCTGCCTTCGATGAAGCCATCGTGGACGGCTTTGTTCCAGGCGTTACCGGTCAGGCCGGTTGTCTTTTTGATGATGTCGATGCCCTGTGTCAGCTCACCGCCAGCGAGCATCGCCAGCGTTTCAATCAAAGACATGCCACCGAACAGCGGATTGATCAGCGGTTGGCCGACACAAACCGTACCATCAGACGCGAAACCATCCTGCCATGTTTCCAGCGGATGGCAGGCGTTGGCGACCATGCTGCAGCACAGCGACGTTTCGTTCTTGAACATTGTCACGTGGATGGCCTGCTTGACCGATCGAATCGCGTCGGCCACGCCTTCGATACCCGAAGCCCCGTAAACCGGGTTGCCGCCAAGCACGATCAAGGTCCCAATCGAAGCCGCATCAGTGACGAATTTTTGCAGGGACTCGACGCAGGAAACATGATCCGCATCGGGAACGTCAGCGTAAGTCACGGTCTTGCCGGCGTTTCCGAGTAACTTGTTGAGCGAGTGAACCGCGGCGTGGACTTCCGGTGGTTGGCCGTTGCCGGCGACGATCAATCCCGTGCCTGCGGCAGCAAGCAAATCCGAAGCCATCGCAGCGAGGACTTTGTCGCGGTAGGGAAGGTCTGCACCAACTGATTTGGTGTCGGCATCGATCGCTGCCTTGAGCGAACCAAGGAATCCGCCGATATCGCAACTGCGACACGACAGCCGATGATCCGCCGCAGCACCGGTCTGGGTGAACTGGCTTTCGACCGCATAGTGGCGGCTCATCTTGCCAGAGTCGGGATCGCGGGACTGCCCAAACGAAATCGAATTCGCGATCGTGTCCGGATCCGTTCCGCCCAGCGGGTCGGCGTCGAGTGTGACGATGACGGTGGCTTTGGCGAAGTCGTATTTTGGTTTGACGACTTTGCCGAAAGCAGCTTTTGCTCCCGCGCGGCCGCTGTCGTCGTTGACCGACGAGAACGTGTACCACTTGACGCCTTTGCCGACGAGTTCCTTCTTCAGCATCAGCAGCGATGGCGACGACGAAGGCTCGGCAAGGACAGCAACCGAAGACAGATCACCAGCGGCAGCAGTCATCGCAGCGATGACGTCATCGGATTTGGCTTCGGTGAACGCGCGGGACTGGAGCTTTTGCGTGCGATCGACCGTCAGCGGCCCGCGCAAACGATCCGGATCGTAAAATTCAAGGATCCGAGCCTGAGTGAAAGCCGACGATGCCCCCTTGGAACTGGGGTGGTTTGGGTTGCCGTCGAGCTTGATCGGGCGACCGTCGTAGTTCGTCGAAAGCAGCGGCTGGGCGACGCCGCCAAAGTCGATCATCGTGGTGAACTTTTCCGGGATTCCGGGCGTGCGGCCTTGCGGGCGAAACGCAAACGGAACGATCTTTTCCTCTTCGTAGCGACAACCGGCGGCTCCGCCGAGGGCCAGTGATGCACCCATCACCTGCAGCCAGCGACGACGCGAAACGCCATCGTCTAGGCCTTCGGTAGCGCTGCCGAAATCGTGATCAATCACTTCGTCAAACCCCGGGGACTCCATCAGCTGATCGAGATCCATATCCATGGAGTTGCGAAGTTGTTCCTGTTTTGAATGTGGCTTGTTCATGTGAGATGAGCCAGGCTTGTCTGTTGTGTGTGTGTGCGGTTGTTTTTTTAACGGTGGCAAGTTGAGCAGCTGACATTTGGGTTGATGTCAAGCTTTTTCATCCACTCTTCGCCGTTGGCTTGGGGGTCTTCGATCTTGAGATCGAGCTTGGTGACCAAAGCCGGATCGCGAATGTGCGGAGCCGGATTGCGGTGACAATCCAGGCACCACTTCATCGAAAGCGGCTCTTTCTGTTCGACGACTTCCATCTGGTCGATGCGGCCGTGGCAGGAAACGCAGCTGACACCGCGAGTGATGTGGGCGGCGTGGTTGAAGAACACAAAGTCTGGCACGTCGTGGATCCGCTGCCACTTCATGGGCTTTTCGGGATCTTCCAGCGAAACACGGATCGGCTCCAGCAAGGTGCTTTCTGGATGCACGATGCCCAATTCGCGACCCGGTTGAATCACGCCGTTAACCAGTTTGCCGGTGGTTCGCTCGCCGCCGTGGCAATTGCCGCAGGTGGCCGAAGGCGGAATCGCCGCGTGGCCGGCTTTTTCGACGGTGTTGTGGCAGTAGCGACAGTCAAGCTTCAGTTGGCCGGCGTGAAGCTTGTGGCTGAAGGGCACGGGTTGTTTTGGCTTGTAGCCCACGTTGACGACTTCGGGGTGAATTGCCGCAAACAGGCAAGTCGCCAGATAGCCAGCCACACCAAGGCCACCCACGATCAGCATGACCGTGAACTTGTTGACCCAAGTTGGAAAATGAAATTCTTGCATGGTTATTTAAAGACCGGTTGGTTGAAACCAATCGACGGGTTGCGGATCGCTTCGGCGTCTAAATAAACCAGAATCGAACCTTGGCCCGTGACAGGCCGCATTTAACGGCGGATTTCAGCACAATTTGATTGTGCGGATCGGGAGAAGGCACCGCCAAAGCGCAGCTTCCCCTCACGCGAAGATAGAATA
Organism: uncultured Pirellulaceae bacterium; assembly: GCA_937928555.1. Lineage (GTDB taxonomy): Bacteria > Planctomycetota > Planctomycetia > Pirellulales > Pirellulaceae > Mariniblastus. The sequence continues at coordinate 303 of CALFWR010000006.1, read as the reverse complement.
CTGTCTTTATCGGCAGTCTTCGACCCGATTAAATGTCGCACCCACTTTTGTCGCAGCCAATCCCGACATTCTTCGGAGCTTGACTGTGTGTCAAAACGTCGCGATGCAATTCAGCGCCCGCAAACAGCGACATTGCCACCGCAATGATTGTGTTTGCTTATTGGTCCGGATTATTCACAAGGCGTGGGCGTCAGAATCAGTTCCGGCACTGATCCGCGATCCGGATGCGTTGAAACGATCGCTGTGGTTTTCATCTACCAGATGATTCAAATTTCTTGTTGAAATTCAACTTTTCCCTTGCTC
>CALFWR010000005.1 GCA_937928555.1 uncultured Pirellulaceae bacterium | reverse complement strand
ATCGTTATAAGATTGAGGGGGGTAGCACTCTCCGCCATTAGTCAGTTTGCTTGAAAAACACTGATCGATTTTCGGAACGGTTTTGAATCGGGAGTGATTACCCGCAGCAATGCGATTCAATTCGTTATCGACTTGAACTGGTATTCGAAGCACGAGCCTCCTGTTCTTCGAATCAGAAGCGATGCCAAGTCAGACTCCCAAAAATGGCTTGCTTGGCTGCCTCGGTGATTTACACCGAGGCAGACTAACGAGCAGCTATTCCGTCACCAATTCGTTTTGTGAAGCTTAAAAAAGAAGGCCACAACGGATTAACTACGACTCCAATTTCACGTTCCCAATGCTGCTAACCAGTAAGACGCGCGGTAGCCGTTCTACCAATCGTTCGATCTGAATGAAGAACTTGTCTTCTTTCCCCGCATCGGGAAGTTCAAAACCCAAAATCGTAACGGCCGAATCCTTTGACTGCTTGCCGATCACATGATGGGGGTGATCTGAAACGAAAACTTCTGCATCGATTTCGATTCGTGACTCGTCAGCAAGTCCGTTTAAATGCTTCAGCACTTCCGTTTTGGCTTCTTCTGATGAAACGACCCGCATCAAACGAATTTTTCGGTTTCGCCATTTGGGATTCTGTTTGAGCAAGTGAGCGAATAGCAGCATCAGTTCGCCATTCTTTCGACCACGCCACCAGACATCGATCGTTCCCTTGGGAACTGTTTTCGGTTCTTCGGTTGGTTCGAGTCTGGCGATGACCACATTTCTGCGAAGTCTTTGAACTGTGCGAAGTGTTGAAACCAGAGGAGAGGCCTTTTCAATATCACCAGGCCAGCCGATGAGCAACGTGTTGGGACGCAATGCTCCAAGGCCGCTGCACTGAACCAGGTATTCGATTCCGTCAGAAAGATTTGGCGCCGCGACAATGTTTGGGAAAGCGTCGAGCTCCTCTTCGACGATGAATTTTTCCAACAGCTGTTCCTGATTGGCGATGCGATCAGTGTGTTCTTCTGCGTTGCCGCTAATCACCTGACCAATGTTGAGGATGCCGTTACCCTGGGTCAGCCAGTAGCCAAACATCGAAAGGTTGAGTCGGTTACTTCCTCCGCCGCTCATCGTGAGAATGATGGGGCGCCAGTTTTTGGGATGATAAAGCGTCCGTTCAAGCTTCAGCAGGTTCTTCCTCGTTCGCTCAAAAAGCAAACCACTACTCAAGTCGCCGAATTGGCTTTCGATTTGTTTGCTGTAGATGAAGAAGTAAATCCCTACCATGATCAAGCCCGACAGGACCGCCCAGAGAGGATTCATCAACAACATGACCGTGATGCAACCGATGGCTCCCAGCAACGACGTAATCCAGTGGCTGTAGCGGAAAGTTGGACGGTAGCTTGGGTTCTTCGTAATGCCTTCGTAGAACGTCGCGATGTTGATCGTGCCGTAAGTGATCATGAACGCCATCGTGATCAGCGGCGCGATCGTGTTCAGGTCGGCGGTCAAAATACAAACACAGGAAATCAAAAACGTCAAAATCACGGCGCGCCGCGGTTCACTGCTGGGGCCGCTACCGGCGGCAAACGGCTGTAGCCGCGGAAAAATCCTGTCGCGAGCCAGGGCCTGGAGAATTCGCGGCGCCCCCATCATGCTGCCCAGAGCACTCGAAAGCGTCGCCGCAAAAACGCCCGCGGTGATCAGCACCGGCCACCGCGAAATGTCGCCCACCACCGACAATTCTTTGACCAGAGTTTCCGCCGGGCGCGTCCCCGCAAGGAACACAGCCATCACGGCGTAAACGATTCCTGTCGCTAGGATCGACCACAGCGTACCGCCGGGAATGCTTTTGCTGGGATTACGAAGGTCGCCCGACATGTTGGCTCCGGCCATGATTCCCGTCACCGCCGGAAAGAACAGCGCAAACATGGTGAACATCGATTCCGATTTTTCTGGCGTTTGCAAATAGTGCGGATTCCAGTTCTCACTCAGGATGGCAAAACTGAACTGACCCACCCCGCCCATGAAGAACGACACCAGCGACAGCAGCAGCGTTGCCAAAATGAAGTACTGGACTTTGATCGTCCATCCCGCCCCAATGTAGACGCAGACGAACACCACGACGTTGACCAGAATCGCAATCGCTTTGGAGCTCAACCTCCCGCCGAGCATCGGGTGCAGCACTTCAGTGAATCCGATGACGTACATGGCAACCGAAATCGCCTGGGCCAGAAAGAAAACAATCCCGATCGCGCCGCCGAATTCGGCTCCCAGCGAGCGGCTGATCAGAAAGTAAGCTCCGCCGCCTTTGACTTTGGTGTTGGTGGCAACCGCCGAAAGCGAAAGCGTCGTCAGCGTTGTGATGACTTTGGCCGAAGCCAGAATGATCAGGGCACGAAAAAGCCCCGCGTTGCCAACGACGTAACCAAATCGCAAAAACATGATCACGCCAAGGATCGTCAGCGTGCACGGCGTAAAGACGCCACCAAAGGTGCCAAAGCCCCGTTGTGGTTTATCGCCTTTGGAGCGACTGGTTGTGGTCGAACTGGAACCGCCAAGATCAACCGGTTGGGCCGGTGAACTCATACGAGGGTCACAAAGGAGGTTGGAGCAAACCGTCATTGTAGCCCAGAAAGCAGACTTCTCGCGAGGTCGGTATGGGCAGATGAACCCGGATTATTCACGAGGCGTGGGCGTCAGAATCAGTTGAGACAGTGATCCGCGACTCTGATACGATGAAACGATCGCTGTGGTTTTCATCTACTGAATGATTTAAATTTCTTCTTGAAATTCAGCTTTTCCCTCGCTGCTGTTAGCCAGACGTAGAATCAACGCCCGTCGTCGTGAATAATCCGGGATGAAAACAGAAAATTACTGATTGCCGGCAGCATTCCCGGCCAAAGCAATCGCATTGGCGTTTCAAAATACGCGAATCGCAAAGCCAAAATTGTTGCTCCATCGGCGACGGATGCTTTTGTTGGTCAACAAAGTCTCCATGCGTTAAACTCTTTCCACAAAGGAGTCACCATGGAAGAATCGATCGCTGAAACTCAAACGCCGAATCGCAATAGCGGCATGTTGGCAAAACTCAAAACGTTTTCCATGCTGGGCATCAACGCGATGCCGGTCGAGGTCGAAGTCGACGTTTCAGCGCGGGCGATGCCAAAGACCATCCTGGTCGGGCTTCCCGAAGCCGCCGTCCGCGAAAGCACACACCGCGTCGAACGGGCGATCATCAATTCAGGATTCGTTCGTCCCGCCGACCGTGTCGTGATCAATCTTGCTCCGGCCGAATTGCCAAAGCAAGCCGCGACGTTTGACTTACCCATTTCGCTGGGCATCCTCATTGGCAGCGGCCAGTTTTCTTCGGACCTGCTCAAGGACTATGCCGTCGTCGGCGAGTTGGCTTTGGAAGGCCACACCCGTCCGGCCAAGGGCGTCCTCTCCATGGCCATCGAAGCCGCCAAGCTTGGCTTGCGCGGTATCGTGGTGCCTGCCGAAAACGCAGCCGAAGCCGCCGTGGTCGAAGACATCGACGTGATCGCGGTGGGTTCGCTGACCGAAACGGTAGCTTTCTTCAGCGGTCAGGTCGACATCGATCCGACGCCTTCACGGGTCGATGAACTTTTCCAGGAGTTCTCCACGTACGAGATCGATTTTTCAGACGTCCGCGGCCAGGAGATGGCCAAACGCGCCGTGACGATCGCCGCCGCCGGCAGCCACAACATCCTGATGGTCGGCCCACCGGGCAGCGGGAAAACCATGTTGGCCAAGCGAATCCCAACGGTGCTGCCGCCCCTGTTGCCAACCGAATCCATCGCCACGACGCGGATCTACAGCGCGGTGGGTCGGCTTGATTCGGGCCAGCCCCTGTTGGCCACCCGTCCCTTTCGCTCGCCGCACCACACCATCAGTGAAGCCGGTCTTGTTGGCGGTGGAAGCACACCGATGCCTGGCGAAATCAGCATGGCTCACAACGGCGTGCTGTTTCTGGACGAGCTTCCCGAGTTCAATCGCCGCACCCTCGAAGTGATGCGGCAGCCACTGGAAGATCGCGTCGTGACAATCTCCCGCGCGATGGCATCCACAACGTTCCCCTGCGAGTTCATGTTGGTCGCGGCCCTCAACCCTTGCCCGTGTGGCTATCGCGGCGATCCACGAAGAAGCTGCCATTGCACGCCGCCGCAGATCGAGAAGTACATGGGCAAGATCTCCGGCCCGCTGCTGGACCGGATCGACATTCATGTCGAGGTTCCCGCCGCCCAGTACAGTGAACTTGCCTCCAAAAAGCTGGGCACTTCCAGCGAGACGATTCGCGCCGACGTCGTGCGGGCGCGGGCAATCCAGGCCGAACGATTTGACGGCCTGTCGATCATGTATAACGCCCAGATGAGCAGCAGGCAGATCCGTGACTTCTGTCCTTTGGATAATCAGTGCACCGAAATCCTCAAACACAACGTCAACGAGAATGGGCTTTCGGCACGCGCCCACGACAAAGTCCTCCGGCTTTCCCGCACCATCGCGGACCTGGAGGGTTGCGAAAGCATCGAATTCACACATTTGGCCGAAGCCATCAACTACCGGATGCTTGATCGGGACATCACCAAATGAGTGAATCTGCTGAAGAGGAACCCGGATTACTCACGAGGCGTGGGCGTCAGAATCAGTTGAGACAGTGATCCGCGACTCTGATGCGATGAAACGATCGCTGTGGTTTTCATCTACCGGATGATTTACATTTCTTGTTGAAATTCAGTTTTTTCCTTGCTGCCTTGCTGCTGTTGGCCAGACGTAGAATCAACGCCCGTCGTCGTGAATAATCCGGGTTAATGAATTGGCCCAGTCGACGAAGCTTGCGGAGCTGTTGGACACGGTCATCAGCGAGTCTGATGAGATCGCGGCTTGATTTTGCGAGTCCACAGATTCTGCCCGGTGCGTTCCCTTTTGCCCAGAATCTCAGTTGGCTCATCCGCAATTATTGATTCTTACTAGCCAATGCCCGACGAATAAAGGCGTCTAAATCGTTCCTGGAATTTTTGTCGTAGCCAGTCTTTGATGCCAAGTCATTGATCCACGTCACTTTGCTAATGGGATCAAACATTTCAAAAAACTGTTCGGATGTTTTGCAATCCAGACAAGAATAAGGTGTCAAGTACCGTTGATTGATTCGACACGATAAAACGCGAATTGAAAAGTTCCCAAACGTCCGTGAATGAATTGCAGTTCATTGCCCGCATGTCGGTGTTGCCAAAATCTTGCGGTATCCATGCGGGCATTTTTTAATGAGCCAGTGTTCCAACGGCACCCGTGTGAGCGAATGGTTGGGGACATCCATATTTAGGTTGACATATTCGGCAAAAGCCGCATGATTCATTACCTGCCCTTTAACTAGGAGTCATTGGGATCACTGTCTCAACTGATTCTGACGCCCACGCCTCGTGAATAATCCGGGTTTATGGATTGATTAGAGGTTTCGTTTGCGAGTCAAAAGAGTGCACGTGAATGCGACAGCAATCAACGAAAGCGAACTAGGTTCAGGAATGCTGGCGGCAAAAACGTTTACCGCAACGTCATTCCCATCACCAGCGGCGTAGGTGATTCGGAAGTCGAATCCTGATTCAGAGTCCACGTGGATTGAGGCACCTTCGTCGAACAGGTCGAAGACACCAGAGAGGTTGCCGCCTACATCGATGAGAAGAAACTGATCGCCAAGTTGTGTTTCCAATTCGTCGCCCACAGAGAAATCAAGCGCCCCGGCAAGCTCCACATCTCCTGTGACCAACAATTGATCATCAACAATGCCGTTGGTGCTTGATGAATTGAGTCCGAAAATGATTCGGCCAATTTCCTCTTGCTGATAATTGCCGTCCAGCAAAATCCGGCCGGATTCCTGAAACGAATTTCCATTGTTGATCCCCAAATGAACTGAGCCGCTATTGCTCAAGTCGCCGACTATTGAAGCTTCGCCCAGAGAAGATTGGCGACCAGCAAGAAATCCACTTTCTGTGATTTCGAAACTTGGTGCTGTTAGTGTGCCGGTCAATGTTGACACCGTTCCCGCGATTTCAACCGGCGAGATGACGTCGATACTCGCACTATTGGTCAGGGAAACGATGTTTCCGGATCCAATCTCCAGCGTTTCAGATTCCAGCCGGCTCGCAT